>NZ_NTZO01000208.1 GCF_002559405.1 Bacillus sp. AFS001701
GAACGATCTCCAATTACTGTATTTTTAGGATTACTTTGTATATCGAATACTGGTGAAAAATCAGTATTGAATCCAAAGGATGATAGTTCTTTTGAAATCATATTACCTATATTATATGCGTATTGCATATTATTTTTATTTCCAATCGTTCTAGCAGAAGGTGTATTTAAAACCCCTGAAGGCATCCGATTAACTCTACCGCCTTCTTGATCGACAGAGATAAACAAAGGTACCTTGTTATTTTTATTATATGTTTTAATGTCATTTGTTAAATTTACTAATTGACTTGGACTTTTTATATTTGTTCCAAAGAGTATGACGCCGCCTAATTTATAATTTTTTAAAAGTGTATCTGCATTACTTGATGTTGTTCCATCAAAACCTGCGATAATCATTTGTCCGATTTTTTCCTTAAGTGTTAGTTTATTAAGCTCAGTTAGTATCGGGTCAGTTTTTGAAACACTTACATTTTTCTGAGCCTTAACTACTAAACAACCAGATAACAATATGAAACTACTAATCGCAATCATTGATAATTTTTTAATATTGTTTTTCATTTTTTCACCTCTAAATTCAATATGAAGTATATGTCAATATTCCCCTTTATCAAATCATAGCAAATAAATGTTTCTAAATGATAAACATTTTGTATAAAATTTATGATTTAATACAAATCTAATCTTCGAGTAATGGTTTAACAAAAGTTGCTCAACATATCGATTATAGTAGCTATTTGGGAATGTTCGTTCTACACTTGGGAAACGCACTAACTTTCTACAAAAAAGGAGAATCTCTATTTTTTTTATATGCTATAAATAAGTACAATTATTCCCTACCCATGAATATTTTTATAACAGGCTGAGAATGAACGGTTACCCGTTATTTTTTATCTTTCATTTTTAAATTAGTAAGCTAAAAATTATCAAATATTGAGATAAGGATAAAATAAATCATTTAAACGATTCTTTTAAAATTCGGAACGCTCCCCACAATGCCATACAATGAGGAGGAAGAATTACTAAGAGCCATAAAAATATTAAGATATCAGGTGTTGATCCATTGACAAATAAAGATCAGCTTCTTAAAATTTATCCCATTAAACAGATTACACAAGATTACCCGCCAACATTATTTTTACACGGTACGAAAGACACAGATGTTCCATACGAACAATCTGTCTTTATGAGAGGTGCCCTATTACAACAAGGAGTGAAAACAAAGTTCATTACTATTCCAAACGGAGAACATATATTTGATAAGGATTTTCATCTCCAAATTGTTCAAGATTCATTAAAACAGATGATTGAATTTCTCCAAATGGATGTATGAGAATATGGTAAAGTCAGAAAACTGACCCGTTCTCTTTAGTTGGAAAATAAAATAAAAGGGTGTCTCTCTGTCCAAAAAATCGACTATGAGGCATCCCTTTTCTTTACTTATGCGATTGAAATACCATAAGAACTGGCAATTTTTCCATTCGAATTGGAAGAATTAGCAATAATGACAGTTGTTCCTACGTTAACTTGCTCATAAAGCCATTGGATTTCACTATTATGCATTCGAACACAGCCTGAACTTACTGATTGTCCTATTGAACTTTCTTTATTATTTCCGTGGATACCATATGCAGCACCAACACTTAATCCTAGCCAGCGGTTACCAAGTGGATTTCTAGGATCACCTCCAGGAATATTTCCCTTGTACCATGGACGGTTCTTAACTTTGTTTGAGATGACAAATTTTCCAATAGGTGTAGGTGTTGACGACTTACCTGTTGCAACAGTAAAGGTTTTTACAAGATTACCATTACGATAAAAAGTTAGTTTATTCGTCCTTGTATTGACAATTAACAATTTATCAGTTGATAAAGTTAAGCTATTTTTAACTGTACTTCCCGCTGGTAAAGTATAATGTAATACGCGCAAAGTATGTGGTGTACTTTGATTATTACTTTGATCTAGAACGATTACTTTGAGAATTGAATTCGCTTTTTGTTTAGCAATTTTAACAGCGAACTTGCCTGTTGAGCTAACTGTATTATCACCGATTAGATTTTCATTCATATATACTTTGACAGTTCCGAAAGGTTCAGATATTCCAGTTACATTCAGTGATTGATCAGATATAGCAGAAAGAGAAGTAATCGATGGTGCAACTGAATCTTTTACACTAACTGTAATTGGTTTACTTTTTAATCCATGACTAACCCCAATGACGCTTATTTTAGTAAATTCTTTCAATGGTCTTATAGCTTCGGTAAATTCACCTTTATTATTTGTTTTCACCGTATTAATTAATTTAGAATCTTTATACACTTCTACATGACTATTTGAAAGAAATAACCCTTTAATAGCTGTTGATTGATTTGTTACTTGATCAATGATTGGGGTCGGTAAATCTAAAATTGTAAAATTGATTTTATTATCAGAGATTACTAGATTTTGGTGATTAAATTTAATTGAATTAAGTTTATATTCACCTTTTGCAAATGAACTTGTAATGTTCATTTTTCCAGAAAAAGAGTTCTTAGATGTTTTTATTAAAGAAATTTCTTTTCGA
>NZ_NTZO01000209.1 GCF_002559405.1 Bacillus sp. AFS001701
GAATAATTTGACATATATTTGTATATGTAAATAAGTTTTCTATTTAGATTTTGACGCAAGATATTTTCTTTTTAATTGGTTCTGTTTAAAAATTGATAAATTACTTTAAAAAAGCCATTCCGTCATGAGCGGACTGGCTTCAGTGCAATTTATATAATACCCTATTGGGTATTGGAATACTCGGTTTTATCTTAATTATCTAAACAGAGCTTCCGATTAAAAAGCACAAAACATATTCTCATTAGGAGCGATAAAATTGAATTTAGAAAAGTATTTTTCACAATTTAGAAAAGAGATTATTGGAAATGAAAAAACATTCTTATCGCCATTTGGCGAAAAGAAAATTATTTATTTAGATTGGGCTGCAAGTGGTAGGTTATATGGACCTGTTGAAGAAAAATTACTATCAACTTTTGGGCCTTATGTTGCAAATACGCATACGGAGTCAAATATAACTGGAAGCACGATGACGAATTGTTATCATGAAGCATTACAAATCATAAAAGAGCATGTTAATGCAAGCGCTTCCGACACTATCATAACTGATGGCTCAGGAATGACTGGCGTTATGAATAAGTTTCAACGTATTTTAGGGTTGAAAATTCATGAAAACTTCCATTTCCGTTTAAGTTTACCTGAGGAAGAAAGACCGGTTGTTTTTATAACTAGTATGGAGCATCATAGTAATCATACTTCATGGTTAGAAACGATTTGTGATGTAGAAGTTGTACCGAATTGTGCGAACAACGTAGTTGATTTGCAATTTTTAAGAAAACGCCTAGAGTTTTATAAGAATAAACGAAAAGTAATTGGATCATTCAGTGCTTGCTCGAATGTATCTGGATTAATTACACCTTATCATAAGCTTGCTAGACTTATGCATGAATATAATGGTGTTTGTTTTGTGGATTTCTCAGCTTCTGCGCCTTATGTTGACATTGATATGCATCCTAGTGATCCAATGGAAAAACTTGATGCAATTCTGTTTTCTCCACATAAGTTTTTAGGAGGGCCTGGTAGCAGCGGAGTTTTAATATTTGATTCTTCTCTATATCAAAATAAAATTCCGGATCACCCAGGTGGAGGAACTGTTGAGTGGACGAATCCATGGGGTGAGAAAAAATATATTAACAATATACGCGAAAGAGAAGATGGCGGTACTCCAGGATTTCTGCAAACAATTAAAACAGCTCTTGCTATTAAGGTAAAAGATGCAATGGGTACAATGAACATCTTAAAACGAGAAGAAGAATTAGAACACAAAGTATTAGATGAACTTAGGTCAATTGAAAATGTAGTAGTACTTGAAAATTCAAGCAATCCACGATTAGGTTTTTATTCTTTTTATTTAAAGGATATTCACCATAATTTAGTTGTTAGATTATTAAATGATCGTTTCGGAATTCAAGTACGAGGCGGCTGTTCATGCGCAGGTACTTATGGACATATGCTTCTGAATATTACAAGAGAAATGTCTAAATCAATTACAGATGAAATCGATAATGGCAATATTAGCGTAAAGCCTGGTTGGATTCGCATGAGTGTTCACCCAACGACCACGAATGATGAAGTAGTTATATTCACTAATGCTTTAAAAGATATCATTCAAAACATTGGCGAATGGTGTAAAGATTATCTTTATTTAAAAGAGAAAAATGATTTTATCCATAAAGACGAAGCAGTTATGGATGTAGGGACTTATTTTGAGATGGAAATGACAGTGAAATCTTAAAATCTCAAAGCGAAAAAAAGATCACATTATTGTGATCTTTTTTGTTCATATCTACTTTTACCTCACTAAAAAGAAGACTAAGTTATTTAAAATTAATCGATTGACATTATACCCTGAGGGGTATATATTACAAGTAAGAATATTGCACATATATTCTAAAAAAATAGTTAAGCTTAGTTTTATAAGTTAGGGGTGATTTAATGAAATATGATGATCCAGTAAAAAATAGAATAAAGCGAATTGAGGGACAAATTCGTGGAATTTTAAAAATGATGGAAGAAGACAAGGACTGTAAAGATGTCATTACACAGTTATCAGCAGTTAAATCAGCTTTGGATCGTACGATTGGCGTAATAGTAAGCTCAAATTTAGTTGATTGTGTCCGAAATGCGAATGAAAACGGGCAAGATGCCGAAGATTTAGTGAAAGAAGCAGTAAACTTACTTATAAAAAGTAGATAATATATGGTTTGACACAATTTTTTATTTTTAATATCATATACCCATAGGGGTAATAGTATATATAAGATATATTTTTTTGTTTTGTAATATACCCTACTGGGTATGAAAAACGAAAAGGAGAAAGAATATGACAACTAAGAAAACAAATATTATTTTATTTAGTGGAGATTATGACAAAGCAATGGCCGCCTACATTATTGCGAACGGTGCAGCAGCTTTTGATCATGAAGTAACTATTTTTCATACATTTTGGGGTTTAAATGCTCTACGAAAAGGTGAACATGTAGCAACAAAAAAAGGTTTTATTGAAAAGATGTTTGGAAAGATGATGCCTAGAGGCGCTGATAAAATGGGACTTTCTAAAATGAATTTTGCTGGTTTTGGACCAAAGATGATTAAAGATATTATTAAAAAGCATAATGCATTGCCTTTACCACAATTAATTGAAATGGCCCAAGAACAAGATATAAATTTAGTAGCATGTACAATGACAATGGATCTGTTAGGTCTACAAACCGAAGAGTTATTAGAGAATATTCATTATGCTGGTGTTGCCGCATATATTGGTGAAGCAGAAGAAGGTCAAGTTAACTTATTTATTTAATTAGAAAGGATTGGATAACATGAAAGAAATTACTGCGATTGAGCTAGAAAATAATTTAAAAACTGGAAAAGAAGTTACCCTTATCGATGTTCGTGAGGTAGATGAAGTTGCAGCAGGGAAAATCCCAGAAGCTATTCATATTCCACTTGGATTAATCGAATTTCGATTACACGAATTAGATAAATCAAAAGAATATATTATGGTTTGTCGTTCAGGTGCTAGAAGTGGCCGTGCAACAGAATTCCTTCAATCCCAAGGGTTTAACGTTAAAAACATGGTAGGCGGAATGCTTTCTTGGTTCGGTAACGTGGAATAATTTTTTTTGATTAAATAAATACCCCAAGTGGTATTCTAAGTGCGGAGGTCATAATATGGAATACATTAAAACAAACATGAAACTAGATGCAAAAGGATTAGCTTGTCCAATGCCGATTGTAAAGACTAGAAAAGCAATGAAGGATTTAGATAATGGGCAAGTAATCGAGATTCAAGCGACTGACAGAGGTTCAAAAGCAGACATTAAAGCTTGGGCGGAAAGCACTGGAAATCAATACTTAGGAACAATCGAAAATGGAGAAGTATTACTACATTATTTAAGAAAATCTTCAGATGAAAATACAATTGAAAAAAGATTTGAAAATGTCATTTCGAACGATCAATTAAGTCAAAAACTACAAAATGAAAATATAATCATTTTAGATGTAAGAGAAGAAGCAGAATATGTATTTAATCATATACCAAATGCGGTATCAATCCCTTTAGGTGAATTGGAGAACCGTATGACAGAATTAAATAAAGAAAATGAAATATATATCGTTTGCAGAACTGGAAACCGCAGTGATCTTGCTGCTCAATTACTAGTATCTAATGGCTTTACTAACGTGTTTAATGTCATACCTGGAATGACTGAATGGTCTGGGGAAACAGCAAGCATAAAAGGTTAATCTAATTTTTTTTGAAAATAAATATACTATGGGGGGTATAAAAGATGGCAGTCACAGCAATGTCTGCAAAAGAGATTACAAAAAAAATATTTGATAAAGAAGAACTATTTATTCTAGATGTACGAAATACTGATGATTATAACGATTGGAAAATAGAGGGTTCAAATTTTGAACATTTAAATATACCATATTTTGATTTACTTGATGGGGTTGAGGACATTTTAGATAAGATTCCTAAAAGTACTGATGTTTTAGTTGTGTGTGCTAAAGAAGGGTCTTCAATCATGATTGCAGAGATGCTTTCAGACGAGGGACTAGACGTAGCGTATCTTAAAGGCGGAATGAAAGAGTGGAGTGAACATCTAGAACCAGTAAAAATTGCAGATTTGAAAAATGGTGGAGAGCTGTATCAATTTGTCAGAATCGGTAAGGGATGTCTATCCTACATGGTGATCTCAAATAATGAGGCTACTATTATTGATTCTACCCGAATGACGGATATCTATATTGATTTTGCAAATACAAAGGGTGCAAAAATCACAAATGTATTTGATACGCACCTTCATGCAGACCATATTTCTGGTGGAAGAAAAATTGCTGAGATTACGGGAGCAACATACTGGTTACCGCCAAAGGATGCTAAAGAGGTTACTTTTAAATATGCTCCACTAGAAGATGGTAAAAAGGTAATGATTGGTGAAACAGCAATCAGTATTGAGGCTTTTTATTCACCAGGTCATACAATCGGATCAACTTCATTTGTTATTGATGAAAAGTACTTACTTTCTGGTGATATTTTATTTATCGATTCAATTGGAAGACCTGATCTTGCTGGTATGGCAGAGGATTGGGTAGGAGACTTACGCGAAACCCTTTATAAAAAATACCGAAATTTATCGCTTGAATTAATCGTGCTTCCATCACATTTTATGGTGATTAGTGAATTGAACGAAGATGGTAGTGTTTCTAAAAAACTAGGATATTTATTTGATCAGAATCATGGATTGAACATTGAGAGTGAAAGTGTGTTTAGAAAGTTAGTAACTGAGAACTTACCACCACAACCAAACTCATATCAAGAAATCCGTGAAGTTAATATGGGCAAAATCAATTTGGATGAAGAAAAACAGAGAGAAATGGAAATTGGTCCAAATCGCTGTGCAGTACGATAATGAGACTTGGAGGAGAATAGCATGGAAGCTACAAAATTATTAGATGCAAAAGGTTTAGCATGTCCAATTCCAATTGTAAAAACAAGAAAAGCAATTGCAGAGATTGAAGCAGGTGAAGTGCTAGAAATTCATGTCACTGATAAAGGTGCTAAAAATGATCTTGCAGCTTGGGCTAAATCAGGTGGACACGAATTATTAAATTATACCGAAGAAGACAATGTTTTAAAATTTTGGATTAAAAAAGGTTAAGCTAATAGATTAATAGGAAAAGGAGGGGGAATAGTTACATCTCCTTTTCTATTATAGGAGGACTTTAAATGGAGTGGACCTTAATTTTAGTACTTTTCTTAGTTGGTTTTTTTGGGTCCTTTATTTCAGGAATGGTAGGAATTGGTGGAGCGATAATAAATTATCCAATGCTCCTATTTATTCCTCCATTATTAGGATTTGCTGCTTTTTCTCCACATCAAGTTTCAGGTATAAGTGCCGTCCAAGTAGTATTTGCAACTTTAGGTGGAGTATTAAGCTATCGTAAAAGCGGTTATCTAAACAAAAAAGTAATATTAAGTATGGGAATAAGTGTACTAATAGGGAGTTTTCTTGGTGGATTCGGTTCAAATCTACTTTCAGAACATGGAATTAATCTTGTTTACGGAATTTTAGCAATGATTGCGGTCGTTTTAATGTTTATTCCTAGAAAAAACGTCGAGATGTCAGCAGATGGTCAAATTTCAATTAATGTATGGCTTGCGGCTGGCCTAGCATTTGTTGTGGGCACTAGTGCAGGGATTGTTGGTGCAGGTGGAGCATTTCTGTTAGTACCAATCATGTTAACGATCTTAAAAATACCAACTCGTGTGACTATTGCATCTTCATTAGCCATTACATTTATCTCTTCAATAGGCGTAACGATCGGGAAAATCTCTACTGGCCAAGTTGAAATTTTGCCGACAATTATTGTTGTAATTGCAAGTTTAATTGCCTCACCATTAGGTGCAAAAATAGGTAAACAAACAAAAACGCAGGTTTTACGAGGGATTCTGGCAGTCTTAATTGGTTTTACCGCTTTGAAGATTTGGTTTACGATTATTAAATCATGGCTTAGTTGAATAAGGATTAACTGGAAAAAACAGAAAAACTATTTTGGGAGTTTTTCTGTTTTTTATTGGTCTTTATTATGATGCTACATGAAAGGTCCTTTTTGTTGCTTCTTATTGCAATATTCTTAAATAAAATTTGCTAATCTTGTACTAATTTAATTAAAATGGAACTAGTCGTTTTTTTAATAGCTTTTACGATAAATTTAAATTTAAATTGAAATGGAGAATGAATTAGATGACAAATCAAAATGAAACGAATGCTTTACCGCCAAAAACATGTACAATTGAACGCCTTGTTACGCTTCAAGAGGATGTTGAAAAGGTATTGGCAGGACAAAAAACTGCTACTCGCCGAAATGGTAGATATGCAGATGTTGGGGAAGTGATGACCCTTCAAAATAATCAGTATGTTGTTGAAAAAGTTTATTCTCAAGCTCTTGGTGAATTGACAGATGAGGATGCTAAGCAGGAAGGCTATCAGACTGTAGAAGAGTATAAGCAATCGATCTTGTCAATCCATCCTGGAATGCCTTGGCTGCCAAAAATGAGGGTATGGGTTCATGAGTTTCGTCTCATCCAAGATTAATTTATATGCTGTATAGATTGCTTCTTTATATACATATTGCTAGTGTAATCTTATCGATTGGCCCTTTTTTTGTATTGATTCCGATACTCAAAAAGCTACATACCACGAAGTCGGCGATACAACAGAGCTATTTGGATGTATTTCGGTTTGCTGTCAGATTGACAAAGCATGCTGGGCATGTACTGGTTGGATCAGGGGTCTTGTTGGTACTAGCGGGCCATTGGTCGTGGAAGACATCTTGGATTGTGATGACTATTCTTCTTTTGGTGAGCTCATTATTTTTCCTAGCTAGAGCCTTTTCACCGACCATTCGGAAATTCAGTGAACCAACCCATGACCAGAGAATGCTAATTCAGAAGCTTCGTCGATCAATCTGGATTTACATCGTTCTTTTGATGGTTATGCTATGGTTTATGGTGGTAAAGCCTGCATTATGGTAGGCATGATTCAATTAAGCAGACAAGTTCTCTTTTTTACGAAGAAGCCTTGTCTGCTTTTTTTGGCATTCATTAAAATGAAATACTAAAAAAAACTCAAAAAATAAGCATATCGACCTATTCCAAATGGTATGTTGAATAGCTTTTTTAGATTTAAATAGGAAGGAGCTAAGACCTGATTCAAACAGTACTAGTAAAAAATGCTATTTTCAAACACAATTTTTACTAAAAAATTTAAAAATAATTCTTGACGGATTATAAAAAGAGAGATAACATGAACTCAATCATTTAAACAACTTAATAAATTCTATTACTTATCCAGAGAGGTGGAGGGACTGGCCCTGCGATACCTCGGCAACGGGTTTGTTGTTTCGTAACAAATACCGTGCTAATTCCTGCAAATCGTTCAAGCGATTTGAAAGATAAGAAGTAAAGTGGCTTATATATTATAACCCCTCTTCTTATCTGTTTTATTGGATAAGAAGAGGGGTTTTTTGATGTGGTGCCATAGGAGAAAAAGGGGGAAATATAGTTATAAATCCTAGTTTTCAAATGTGTTTACTTAGTTATGGTAATTGAAATAAATTGCAATGGGGGAAGTAATTTGATTGAGATTAAAAATGTCTCCAAGGTTTATCCTGGAAGGCCACCAATTAAAGCTTTAAATAATATTAATATGAAAATAGAGAAAGGGGAGATCTTTGGGATCATTGGTTTTTCCGGAGCAGGAAAAAGTACATTGATTCGTTGTTTAAATAGACTTGAAGAGCCAACAGAAGGATCAGTTCTCATTGATGGTTTGGACCTAATGAGTTTAAAAGATGAAGAGTTACGTAAGACACGTAGAAAAATTGGTGTCGTATTCCAACACTTTAATCTACTATCTGCCAAAACGGTATTTGATAATATCGCAATGCCGCTATACCTTGAAGGAAAAAAGAAACGGGATGTTCATCAAAAGGTAATGGAATTAATTGAATTTGTTGGACTTACAGGGAAGCAAGATGTTTTTCCGGGGCACTTATCGGGAGGACAAAAGCAAAGAGTGGGAATAGCAAGGGCACTCGTAACAGACCCAGATCTTTTGCTATGTGATGAAGCTACATCTGCATTAGATCCTGAAACAACAAAGAATGTATTAGAGCTTTTAAGGAAGGTAAATAAATCCTATAATCTTACAATTTTCCTGATTACCCATGAAATGAGTGTAATTCGTGATTTATGTGATAAAGTGGCCGTCATTGATAATGGTGAAATTGTTGAAGAAGGTAACGTGTACGACGTATTCACGAATCCACAAAAAAGTATTACAAAGAATTTTGTTAACACAGTATTACAAAATGAGGTGCCATCTAAGTTATCAAAGTCATTATCAAAAGGAAAATATTATCAATTAGTCTTCCTAGGTGACAAGGCAGGCAACCCATTATTATCAGAGGTTCTTAAAAAATTCGATATTCATTTAAATATTCTTTATGGATCGATTACAGAGCTACAAGAAAGACCTTATGGGAATTTGCTTGTGGCACTAGAAGGGACAAAAGAGGAAAGCGCAAAAGCAATTAAATTTATTTCGGAAAAGGGGATAGATGTAAGGGAGGTTGAATTAAATGGAGCTTAATTGGGAATTCTTTTGGCCGCAGTTTTTGCAGGCAACTCAAGATACATTTCTAACTGTGCTGGGGTCATTTATTTTTGGCACAATCATAGGATTGCCTTTAGGTATTATCCTAGTTGTAACAAGGCCAGGTCATATAATGGAAAACAAACCTTTATTTACGTTGTTAAATACCATTATTAATATTGTTCGATCTGTACCATTTATTATTTTGCTAGTTGCCATTATTCCATTTACTAGATTATTGACGGGAACGTCCATTGGAGTAGTTGCAGCAATTGTTCCACTTTCAATCTTTGTAGGACCTTATTTGGCAAGATTGATTGAGAACTCCATGCTAGAAGTAGATAAGGGAGTGCTGGAAACAGCTTATTCAATGGGAGCAACAAAGTTTCAGATCATCGTGAAGTTTATTTTGCCTGAAGCGATTCCATCGTTGATTCTTTCATTTACAACAGCAACGATTGGATTGATTGGATCGACTGCGGCAGCTGGTGCTGTTGGTGCTGGTGGATTAGGTGACTTAGCTATTACATATGGTTATCAGCGCTTTGAAACATTGGTTATTATCATTACTGTTGTATTACTAGTAGTCATTGTTCAAATCATACAAAGTTTAGGAAATACGTGGTCAAGATACGTAAGGAGGAAAAGAGGATGAAAAAATTTTTTACTATTTTTGCAGCATTATTATTAACGGTTTCGGTATTATCAGCATGTGGTTCTAAAGCATCATCAGGTAATGGAAAGGAGAGAACAGTTAAGATTGGTATTAACGGTGATGACTATGAACTTTGGAATATTGTACAAAAACAAGTAAAAAGTGAAGGCATTAAATTGAAAATTATTTCATTTTCAGATTATGTTCAGCCTAACACAGCACTTAATGACGGTAGTCTTGATTTAAATTCTTTTCAAACGATTACCTATATGAACCAATTTAAAGGTGATCATAATTTAGATATTTCTGCGATTGGTTCGACGGTGATTGCGCCAATGGGTATTTACTCACATAAATTTAAAAAGCTAAGTGATATTCCAGATGGAGCAACGATTACGATACCAAACGATGTTACGAACGCAGGCCGTGCACTTAAACTATTACAATCTTCAAAGTTAATTAGTTTAGTAGATAATTTTGACCCTAAAGGAAGTATTGAACAAATTAAAGAAAATCCTAAGCATCTAAAAATCAAACCGATTGCTGCAGGGCAAACAGCTAGATCATTAGATGATGTAGCAGCAGCTATCATTAATAATGGATTTGCCGTTCAAGCGGGCTTAGACCCTGCAAAGGATCCACTTTATAAAGAAGATCCTAACGATAAAGCAGCTATGCCGTATATCAATGTTATTGCATCTCGTACGAAGAATAAAAATGACAAGGACTTTGCAAAGATTGTAAAGGCCTATCAATCAAAAGAAGTTCATGATTACATTATTAAACGTGACAAAGGTGCTACGGTTCCGGTAGTCATTTCGATTGATAAAATTAAAAATCTATAAAGCTAGTTCATACTTATTTAAAAGAATGGAAGGGAGAAAAATTTAAATGACAGTCAAAATTGAAACTCAAAGAGAACAAATTGTGAAAAGTATTGAGGAATCGAAGGAAGTTTATCTTGAAATTAGTCACAAAATTCATGAGAAACCTGAAATTGGCAATCAAGAATTTTTTGCATCAGAAACGCATACTAAAATTCTAGAAGATGCTGGTTTCGATGTCACTCGTAATATTGCAGGACATGAAACAGGCTTTGTAGCAAGGAAAAAGTCATCTAAGCAAGGCCCAACTATCGCTTTTTTAGCAGAATACGATGCACTACCTGGTCTTGGTCATGCATGCGGACATAATATTATTGGAACAACAAGCGTGGCAGCAGGAATCGCTCTTGCTGAAGTTATTTCTGAGACTGGAGGAGAGGTTGTTATATTTGGAACACCTGCAGAAGAGGGGGGACCAAACGGAAGTGCAAAGGGTAGTTTCGTAAAACACGGATTACTAGAAGGTGTGGATGCAGCTCTTATGCTCCACCCAAGTGGTAAAACAGGTTTGTCGAGTCCATCTTTGGCAGTAGATCCATTAGACTTCCATTTTTATGGAAGAGCGGCTCATGCTGCTGGGTCACCAGAACATGGAATTAATGCCTTAGATGCAGTAATCCAGTTATTCAATGGAATTAATGCCCTTCGCCAGCAGCTTTCTAGTGATATTCGCATACACGGAATTATCACTCATGGAGGCGATGCACCAAATATTATTCCAGAATATGCTTCAGCGAGATTTTTCATCCGTGCTAGTACTTGGAAGCGTACGGAGGAAGTATCTACTAAGATTCGTAATATTGCCGAAGGAGCAGCACTTGCAACTGGTAGTACTGTGAAAATTGAAAGATTCCAAAATGAAGTCCATGATTTTATTATCAATCAATCTCTTGATGAGATTGTAGGTGAAGAACTAAGCCTATTGGGTGAAGTAGTGAATGGCAAAAGCGGTGGTCTTGGATCGACTGATGCCGGAAACGTAAGCCATGTTGTTCCGACTTCTCACGCATATATTAAAATTGGACCTGATGATTTAATTGCTCATACAAATGAATTCCGTGAAGCTGCGAGATCGCCACTTGGAGATCATGCTCTAATAACGGGTGCAAAAGCATTGGCTCTGACAGGTTATCGATTATTAACAGATAAAAACCTTTTGGAAAAGGTTCAAAATGAATTTCAACAAACAGAAATATAGTTAGATTGAACGGTCAGAAAGATGGACAAAATTACCATCTTTTGGACCGTTTTGTTTTTGAAAACTTAGTCTAATGAAGTTATTTGTTCTATTTATATTGTAGTAGTCTTCTGTTAATTTCACCTTCCGTTAATTCCGTAGTAAAAAAATATAGGTTTACATTACCCCATTTCAATTTTTATCAAAACATAATCCCAATTTTACTAAATCTTAAATTTTAAAGATTAAACTAAAAATTAGATATGTTTTCTACAAGTTTATCACTCTATAAATCTTTGATAGGGTTAATTTTATATGGTTTCTATAAGTAAAGTAAAAGATTTATCAGATGAAAGTGTTAAATATGCACAACAACATCTAGCAAACGAAAGGACATATTTAGCATGGTTGCGAACTGCAATCTCAATTACTGGTGTAGGATTTTTAACAACTTCGCTACACTTTACAATTAAAATTAGTGATAAGCAGTTCATCAATACATTAGCAATTTTTCTTGGCATATATGCATGTGTTGTTGGTTTAATTTCTGGAGTATTAGCTACTATTCAGTACAGTAAAAAGCGGAAAGAAATTCAAAATAGAAAATTTATACCTGCTCATAATTCAATTATTCTTGTATCAATTCTATTTTCTTTTTTAATATTCATGATTGTGCTGTATTTGTCTTTATTATTATTTAATTAAACGTGAATAGTTTAAGTTTTTTCGCTGTTTTTTTGATAGGGATATTTTTATAAAAATCGAATAGTACATAAAGTGGACACTAAAATGAATGGAGTGATTGATATTTTTTATCCTGAGTCTCGGTTTGAATCGATTAATGGAATGGAGATTCATTTTACAGAATGGGGAGAAAGAAAAAATCCAACAGTTGTTTGCTGGCATGGTTTAACTAGGAATGGTAGGGATTTTGATATTTTAGCTCGTCATTTAGCTAAGGATTACCATGTTATTTGTCCAGATACGATTGGGCGTGGATTAAGTCAGTGGAGTACTTCTCCTGAGCAAGATTACTGTTTTGAAAACTATGTAAATCTAGCAATTGGATTATTAGACCGTTTAGAAATTGAACAAGTTCATTGGGTAGGGACTTCGATGGGTGGAGCAATTGGAATGCGACTATCTGGTACGCCGAACCATCTAAGTCGGATTTCTCATTTAGTATTAAATGATATTGGGGCAGGTGCTTCAGAAAAGCAACCACAAGATATCGAAGGAATTAAGAGAATAATTAGCTATGTTGGTACACCTCCTCAATTTAAAACATTTACTGAATTGAAGAATTACTATAAGTTAATATATCATTCATTTGGTGTTTCAAGCGAAGAAGAATGGAATGATTTTACCCAAAATTCTTGCCGTAGAAGAGATGAGGGTGGAATAGGTCCTGATTATGATCCTAAAATTGCATTACAATTTCAACATACTGAGGATTTAACTTTGTGGAATTACTGGGAGGCTATTCAGTCCAAGATTTTACTCATTCGAGGAGAAGTTTCGGACGTCTTGCCACTTGATGTAGCATTAAAAATGAAAGAAACGCAGAAGTTTCAAATGGAAACAATACCTAAAGTTGGTCATGCACCTGCTTTAAATACAAATGAGCAAATTTCAATTATTGATAAATTTTTTAAATAAATTTAGGTTTTATGCTGTTTCATATGTCGGGTTAACTGACTAAGGAGCGGCCTTTTTTATAAATAATAAGCAGATTGTATCGATTTTTTTTCAATATAGTAAGAATTAGAGCGAACTTACAGGTTTTCCGTTTGGGAATGGCTAATATGGTATACTTTTCATGTCATAATACCTTAACTGGTACGGGTAATTTTTCATCTTAATTGCGGTTCTTAGGAATTTAATTGCAGATTTGCTATTTTTAATTGCGATTTTCGAAATTTAATTGCAGTTCATTTATGTAGAACTTAGATCTATTTCAAATTGATTTTATCAAGTAAAAAAGATTGAACAAATGTCATTCAAACATCTGTTCAATCTTTTTTGTTTCAATTTATTATTTAAAGAATGTTGCCCAAAGTAAATATGCATTTAATACTGCAATAACTGAAGCAATTGTCCAAGCGACTGATTTAAGCCAAGTTTTATTAACGAATTTACCCATTTTCTTAGCATCACTAGTGAACATGACTAGTGGTATAACTGCGAAAGATAACTGTAAAGATAAGATTACCTGACTTAGTATTAATAAATCTGCAGTTCCATTTGCTCCATAAAAATAAGTGACGATTAGAGCTGGTGTAACGGCAATTAAACGAGTAATCATTCTTCTTATCCAAGGTTTAAGCTTAATATTTAAAAAGCCTTCCATTACAATTTGCCCAGCTAGAGTACCGGTTAAAGTAGAATTTTGACCTGAAGCCAATAATGCCAATCCGAAAAATGTACTTGCTAAAGTCGTTCCTAGTAATGGAGTAAGAAGTTGGAAAGCATCTTCAATTGATGCAATGTTTGTATGACCCGATTTGTAGAAAGTTGAAGCAGCTAATATTAAGATCGCTGCATTTACAAACAATGCAATCATTAATGCAACTGTTGAGTCAATTGTCGCAAATTTAATTGCTTCTTTTTTACCAGCATCAGAAACATCAAACTTTCTAGTTTGAACGATTGAAGAGTGAAGATATAAGTTATGAGGCATAACAGTTGCCCCTAAAATTCCTAAAGAAATATAAAGCATTTTTGGATCTGTAATAACTTGTGAACTTGGAATAAATCCACCAAATACAGCTTTTACATCAGGTTGAGACAGAATCAACTCAAATACAAAACTACCTGTTATTAATATGATCAATGAAATAACGAAAGCCTCGATATACCTAAATCCTTTATTTTGTAAAAGTAAAACAAGCAATATATCTAAAGTTGTCAAACAAATTCCATAAAACAACGGAATCCCAAATAATAGATTTAAAGCGATGGCTGACCCTATTAATTCAGCTAGGTCACATGCGGCAATTGCGGCTTCACATAGCACCCAAAGTATAAATGATACAGGTTTACTAAAGTGGTCTCGGCATGCCTGAGCTAAATCTCTACCGGTAACGATACCTAATTTTGCTGCTAATGATTGTAGAATGATGGCCATAAGATTAGAAATTAATATAACTGATAATAAAGTGTAATTAAAAGCAGATCCACCTGCAATTGAAGTTGCCCAGTTTCCAGGGTCCATATATCCAACTGCAACTAAATATCCTGGGCCAGCAAATGCTAGAAACTTACGGAAATTACTCGCTTTCTTTGGAACAGATAATGAACGATGAACCTCTTGCAAACTAGGTTGTGTATGTTCCTGTCTCCATCCAGCCTCTTTATATATGACTTTTTCTTGTGATTCTTGTGACATGTTTCCCACCACCTGTTTTATTGTACACATCAAATAGTTTTTCCCTAGGGAAAGTTTTTTAAATTATATGCTGATTTTAACACAATAGTTCCCAAATGTAATAAAAAATTTTTGATAACTTCGTAAATTTTTAGTAAACAGAAAATATACGTAGAATATTTACCTTTTCTTTGTTTCTGCTTTTTTACTATTTCTTATGCAATTCATTCAGATTGATCTGTTTTTTTAAGTATGTTGAAGCTTATTATCAAGTTAATTATTTTTAAGTGTGATATACTAGTCAAAAAATTCAGTTACATTTGTAGGCACTCATAAAAAAATTAATCTATTTGGGAGAGAGATCCATGAAGTTTGTATTAGTATTCGGACCTCAAGCTGTGGGGAAAATGACTGTGGGACATGAGCTAGAAAAAATAACAGATTTAAAATTGTTTCATAATCACATGACAATCGATTTGGTTAGTAAGTTTTTTGATTATGGAACAAAGGAAGGCCGTCGACTAGTCAATCTATTTCGTAATGAAATATTTGAAGAGGTCTCAAAAAGTAACCTATATGGAATTATTTTTACATATGTTTGGGCCTTTGATCTAAAATCAGATTGGGATTATGTTGAAAAAGTTTGTACACTATTTGAATTAATTTACGGATAGGTTTTTAAGAAAGTAAAAAAGCAAGAAGGTTAAAATAGCTTATACTTAAAAGGTTCATGAGTAAGTAAAAAACAAAAAGATGACAATAAGGTACTCATAAGCAGGCTGTAGTGGAAATCAACATC
>NZ_NTZO01000210.1 GCF_002559405.1 Bacillus sp. AFS001701
CTTTTTGGGGTCTTGACCATGAAATAACCTTGTGTTTCTTATTTATACCACCATCAACTTCCTGGAGGTTTTGGATCATCTTCCTTCTTATTGGATGCGTAAATTTCATTGCTTGGCGAATGATGACTTTGAAACGTATTTATTCCTACACTCGCCAGCACAGTAATAATTAGGGAAAGAGCGATAAGTTTAATCTTCTTTTTCATCTGAGAACTCCTGTATTATGTGTCATTTTCATTAGATGTAAACTGATTTGTAAATACTTATTAGCTAAAAGTGGATCGCCTTGTCTTTGATAATATTCTGCAATTCGTTCACTGTATTCATAAACCTTCATTCGATTACCGTGTTTCTCCATAATTGGTAAGCCGTCTGCCATTAAATACCGAATTAGTGCCTTCTCTTCATTTTTTGCTTCAAAATATAATACGCGTAATTTCACATATTCTAATTTTGTTGTATCTTCGAATGATTCTAGTTCATGTTCTAGCATATTCACAACTTGTTCATTTTTTTGTAGCCTTAGCAAATGCGTAGCTATATTTCCTAATGTAAGGTAATAACTCTCGGTATATTTCTCTATTAACGCAAGTGATTTATAATAACACTCCAACGCTTTTTCTGAAAAATTTTGAGTACCATATAAAAAACCTAAATTATGCCAAGCCATTTCTTCGATTGTTGAATTTTGAATTAATTCTGCATCATCTAGTATTTCTTTTAATAAATTTTCTGCTCTTTCATATTCACCTGTTTCAGTTAAATGGATTGATAAAATTGTTTTCACATCTAACATTCTAATGATATTATTCCTTTTTTTGAAAACTTCTAGAGCTTTATTACCGAAATAGATTGCTAATGCAGACTGCCCTAATCTACAATGCATTAAGGATTTTAAATAATAATATTCCGTTATGTCATCTCGATACAGTTTCCTTAAATCTTTTACTTCTTCTAGTAAGTCTAAAGATTTAATAAAATTATTCCTTTTATGATTAAAAATTGCATTTAATACATTCCAAACAAATAGTTCAAACTCAGAAAACATCTTCGTATTTTGACCCATTTTTTCAATTAATTGCTCAGCCAAATCGACCTGATTTAAAAACAAAGTATACCTTAGCATGTATAATTCATATACATAAAGCAATTCTGTATATTGGACGAACTCTTTATATTCCGTGAGCTCTTGATAGAGTGTATTTGCTTTTTTATGATGCAGTCGTTCAATTGCGTCATAGAACTCCTGTAGTTTTATTTTTATATGACTAACTTTATTTTTTTCATCTTCAACTGATATACCTAACTTCATACACAATAAGTTTAAAGTTTGGATATTAACTTCTTTTGAGTTGTTCTCAATCTTACTCAAATGAGAAATTGAACAAATTCCATCACATAGTTGCTCTTGTGTCATCTGTTGTTTTTTTCGATGGTAATGAATAATTTTTCCAATTTTCATAGGTATTTTCCTTAAATATTATTTTAATATTATTAATATTCATTATAGTGTAAAACTACTCCTATTTCATCTTACATTTTTTCCCAAGATTATAAAACTCTAATTATATATATATACCAAAAAAACATAGAGTCGATTTCAAACTCTATGCTAGTAACTAAATTATCTATAATAAATCAATCTCTTTTGGAAGTTTAACAGTAGATAAAATTAGCGTTTCTTTTACTCGATCTTTAGCGTAGGAAGAATTGTTTAGTATCTCGTGATCAAGATAACCAGGATGACACATGACTTCAACAGATTGACCGTCCTGAATCCGTGTTAATATCTTTTCAAAATAGTCATCTGTCACGCCTTCCCCGTAGAAATCATGAAGAAAAACATCCGTAAAAGGTGCGACTCCTTGTAAAGCATTTTCAGAAATGCGTCTAGCACTTAAATTATATTTTTGAGCTAATTTCTGTACGACTGGTAAAAACTCCGGCACGGTATGAACATGATGGTGGCTATCAAAATGAGTTGGTTTTAGGCCCGATTCTAAGAATTTTTCTATTTGTGCAGTCCATTCTCTTTCTAACTCATCTAGTGATATATTTTTATCCTCAAAGAATTCATGTCTACTTTTAAAGTTACCATTTTCATTAACAAGTGTTGGAACATCATTTAATAGTGGCTTTCCACAAGTTAAAACAAGATGGATTCCTACTTGAAGGCTTGGATTTTCTTTTGCTAGCTCTATAGCGTGACTTACGCCGGGCATATTCATCATCATCGTAGCTGAGTTAACAACTCCATTTTTATGTGCATCAATGATTCCATAATTAATTCCCCTTGAGTAACCAAAATCGTCTGCATTCACAATTAATTTAATCATTTAATTTTCACCTCTTTAAAAAATTGAGGCAAATATTTTTTATGTGCTTCTAGCATTTCATCAACAATTTCCTTGGCAACTTTATCTGATGCAACTAACGGGTTAATCGTTAACGCTAGAATGGCCAAATCATAATCACCTGTTACCGCAGCTTCACAAGCAACTCTTTCAAATGATTTAATTTGTTGAACGAGCCCTCTTACAGATACAGGTAGATCCCCCATTACGATTGGTTTTGGCCCATCCTTTGTGATGACACAGCTAACCTCTACTGCTGAGTCATTAGGAATACTAGCAATCGAACCATTATTCATCGTATTAACTGGTTGAATATCACCTTTATCATTATAAATAGAAGAAATTAATCTAACTGCTGCATCACTATAATAAGCTCCGCCTCGTTTTTCGAGCTGAGGTGGTTTGATTGATAGATTTGGATCTTTATAAAGTTCAAAAAGATCATCCTCCAATTTTTTAACAACTTCAGCACGAGTCCCTACAGTTTCGGCATTTTTAATATCCTTTTCAACCATTTCACGAGTTTTATAATAATAGTTATGATATGGACAAGGTAATGCGTTTAAAGCACGAAGAAACTCAGGTTCCCATCCATATCCTTGAATATTCTTAACAAAACTAGAGTTTTCTGGATTCGTTAATAATTCAATGACTTGATCTTTTACACTTTCGCCGTCAACAAATACATCTAACCCATAAACCATATGATTTAATCCAGCAAAATCAATCCGTACACGAGAATGCTCAACATTTAATAATTTGGCAATTCCCATTTCCATTCCGATTGGGACATTACATAAACCAACTACTTTTCGATGGTCAGTGTAACGAAGCACCGCTTCAGTAACCATACCAGCGGGATTCGTAAAATTTACTAACCACGCATTTGGACATAGATCCTTCATATCTTTTACAATATCTAAAATGACTGGAATTGTTCGCAAGCCTTTAAATAATCCTCCTGGTCCATTTGTTTCTTGACCAAGTACACCATATTTTAAAGGTATTCTTTCATCTTTTGCCCTCGCATCTAACAAACCTACGCGGAATTGCGTTGTAACAAAGTCAGCATCTTTAAGTGCCTCTTTTCGATCAAGTGTCAAATGAACTTCTACAGGAAGACCTGCCTTTTGAAACATTCGTTTTGCTAATTGACCAACAATCTCTAATTTCTCTTTGCCTTCTTCAACATCTACAAGCCATAGCTCTCGTAATGGAAGCTCATTGTACCGCTTAATAAAACCTTCTACTAGCTCTGGAGTATAACTTGATCCTCCACCAATTGTCGCAATTTTGATTGATTTTCCCATCCTATGTAACCCCCTTTTATTGGTTGCTTACTTCTTGCCGCAGTTCAATAATCTCTCTTGCTAAATCTTTAAGCGTCATTGCTGTCATTAAATGATCTTGTGCATGAATTAATAGAATTGGAGTATCAAAATCTTCTCCACCAGCCTCTGCTTGAATCAATTGAGTTTGAAAGCGATGTGCTTGACTAAACTCGCGATCTGCCTCTGCAAGTTTCTCAAAAGCTAGCTCAAAATTCTTTTCTTTTGCTGCATAGATTCCCTCCATTGAAAGACTTCTAGCATTTCCACTATGCAAGATTAACTGAAAGGAAAGGTTGTACAATTCTTCTTTTGTCACTAGAATCACACCCTTTACTAGAATGTAAGAAAACAATACCAAGAGCCTGCCTATTGGCAAGCTTCATGTGTTTTTACCAAAAGTCAAAACCTTTGTATCCTGACTGATTGAAAGCGAGCTCTTTCCAACAGTTTGGGAGCCTGCTAGATAGCAAGCCCCTTTATGCATTATGCATTTCTTATTTTGGTGAGCCTTGTTCAGTTTGTAAATTTTGTTTATCCCACATTCTAAAGAATGGGAAGTAAATTAAGAACGCTACAACAAGATTAATCAATTGCATTGCAGATCCTCTCCAGTTACCTCCAGTTGCTAGCCAACCGCCGATAATTGGTGGAGTCGTCCAAGGAATTGCAATACCATGTGTTTTTGGAGCAAATCCCGTTTTCATACCTATATATGTGGTTACAACAAGTACTAATGGCGTTAGAATAAACGGAACTAAAAGCAATGGATTCATTACTACAGGCGCACCGAACGTAATTGGTTCATTAATATTGAAAATACCAGGTCCAATCGATAGCCTTCCTAGTTGTTTTGCATGCTGACTCTTTGCAAATAATAGCATCATAAGTGCAAAACAAATTGTTGCACCAGAACCACCCATGTAGATGAAGATATCAAAGAATTGTTGTGTAACGACATTTGGCATTGCATGATGAGCTTGAAGAGCTAAACGGTTTGCATCAGTTGCTGCTAACCATACTGGACCCATTATACCGCCAACAATTGCCGCACCGTGTAAACCAACTGACCATAATAATTGAATTAATAATACAGCGATTAACGCTCCAGCTAATGATCCACCAAGTCTACTAAGTGGATCTTGTAATAGATCCCCAACGACATTGTGCAGGGTTTCATAGTGTGTATGTTCAATTAATAAACGAATAATCCATACTAAGAGAATAACTAGAAATGCAGGGAATAATGCAACGAATGATTTACTTACACTTGGTGGTACACCATCCGGCATCTTAATAACAAAATTCCTTTGAATGACCCATCTATAAATTTCAGTTGAGAACAACGCAATTATAATAGCAACAAACAGACCCTTACTTCCTAAAAATGCCATAGGTAGTACTCCGCCTACTTTAATAGCAGCAGTTGCTCCATCTGGCGTAAACATTGTGAAGTATGGTGTTGATAAAATAAATGAAGCAATCGAGATCGCACCAGCATTCAATGCATCTACTTTGTAATGTTCAGCGAGTCGATATGCAATACCAAATCCTGCAATGAGCGCCATTATATCAAATGAAGCACTTACAGGATAAAGAAGCTTTGTTTGCCAAGCGGCACCGAATGTTTTTGCCATAAAATCTGGATATCCGTCAAATGGTAAGAAGCCTAAAATTAAGAAAATAGAACCGACAATAATAAGAGGTAGTGTTAAAATAATTCCATCACGTAATGCTTGCAAGTGTCTTTGACCCGCAATTTTTCCAGCAATAGGCATTACTTTCTCTTCTAACATTTGAGTAAAGTTGGCCATCACAAATCACCCCTATATGAAATTATGAACCTATTAAATCGATTGCAAATTTCAGGACCTCTGCTCCTTTACACATCCCGTAATGAACCGGATTGATGGCATCAACTGGTATTCCTTTTTGTAAACCTTCTTTTTTTAATTGTGGGAGTAGATACCTTACTTGGGGACCTACAAGTAATACATCTGCTTGATCAAGATGATTTTTAACATCATTAGCACTCACTGCCCAAATCCTTGCATCGATTCCTTCAGATTTTGCAGCAGCTTCCATTTTAGTAACTAATAAACTTGTAGACATGCCGGCAGCACAACATAATAATATGTTCATTTAATCCCCCTTTCTCTCTAAAGGAAACGCTTACAATACAATTAAACTTCTACTAACAAGCAGAATCTATCCCTTACCTCTCTCCCTCTAGAATTTTAATCTCAAGAAATATATATTCACCAGTTTGGACATTAGGACAAATATAAAAAATATTTTTTCACTTATTGAAATCCATAAATCCCTGCTCCTAAAGTCGCTTAAAATAAAGCTTTGTACAAGCCTAAAGTATGATAACTTGCCAGACTTAACTGATAGGATTTTGCATTTAAACGATCTAAAAAAAGTCTCGTATTTGTAATAAATAATCCATGTATTTTGAACTGAAATGCCAGTTTGAAATTCCTACCATTTTTATATCTAGTAAAAATGAAATAGGAAATGGTTTTAACTCAAACCATTTCCATTTTATCTTCATTATTATTAGGAAAATCCTTAAAACTAAATAGAGGACTTAAGTTACATACTTAAGTCCTCATCATTAAAAAAGTATGAGTATCAGTCGTAGTTTTCGACTAAGACATTCAATTTTTTAATCTGTTCTTCTACACCAGTATCCGCATTCACGAATATTTGATATGTGTCATTACCTCGTGTTCCTACAAATTCATAGCAAAGTACTTCTTGATTCAATTTATTTAAAATGATCGCTTTGCGCTCTTCCATTATTTTTATGTTTGAACTAATACTATTTCTCGCTTCTTCAACCGATATTTTCGGCTTTGGAATCGTTCGTTTTGTATATGCTGCTAAGTAATTTCTTGATGAAAATCCTACAATACTTCCGTCATCAAGTGCAATTTTCATCGTAATAGATTCAGGATAGAGTCTTACGCCGTCCTGTTTTGTTACATATGTAAATACACCAATCGTATCATATTGTGAGCTTTCAGTTAGCTCCATATTAGAGAATTTATTACGTTCTAAAAATTTAAGCCCATTAATAGAAGCCTGATTTAAATCGATTTTTTGTGCTTTAATATCTCGACTATCAATTACCCAAACTGGATATCCTCCTTTTTCAGTAATATCCATATAAATTTCACTATTTGTTTTTGGTTCCTTAATTTCTAAGCTATAGTACCGATCTTCTAATTTTTCACCTGTAAGATCCACTTTTATTTGTGCTGTACTATTTAATTTAAGAAATTTTTTCGCAATGTCCTTCGCTTGCTCTGTCGTTATTTTTTCTCCTTTTACATTCGAAAGGCTAGCACGATTTACTTTATAATTTGTCAGTGAAGGATCTGCATTTGCATCGGAATATGTCATTACATTCCTTTCCACTGTCTTAAATCCATCAATAATTACATTATTTTTCGGATTTTGATCTTTTGCATAGGCAAGCTCTACATCCATCCAACGTAATTTATTCTCAAATACCATATGCTGAACTTTTCTAATCTCTCCTTGAATTTCAGCAGAGTTATCATATAACTTTTGCAGTGTTGCGTATTCATTTTGGGTCAATGGTTCTTTATCTAAATCTCTTACCGCAGTTCGATAACTAAAATCGCCAATATTTGTTAGAAATTCCTCCGTTTTATTAACTGGTAATAGTCTCAAAGGAAGTTGCCCTACGTTAGATCTTGCTTGAGAAGTTAGTCCCCATACTTCAACTAGTGCTGGAGAGAGTGATGACTTTGACTTCATTGCTAAAGTATCGCCAATCTTATCATGTAATAAATCTAATTCATAAGTTAGTTCATGAAATGCCCGTTGATAGTTGTTTTCTGCCTGGATATTGATTTCGTTTTTAGCCTTATGCTCTGTATAACCCCAATATGATGTTCCGATTAGTCCAATTGCTAACACGCCTATTGCAGCTTCCTTAATCACTTAAAACACTCCTTTCTTATCGGCAAAATATATGTCTACCAATTTGTTTGATTTGTGGTCTGCTCCAAATCCAAGCACTTGTCGCTGTGTCTGGATTAAAATAATAAAGTGCACTTTCACTCGGATCCCAACCATTTACAGCGTCTAAAACAGCTTTTTTTGCCGTCTCATTTGGTGTTAAATAAATTTGTCCGTCTGACACTGCGGTAAAGGCACCCGGCTCAAAAATAACACCTGACACTGTGTTTGGAAACGATGGATTGCTAACACGATTTAGAATGACTGCAGCAACTGCTACTTGTCCGATATATGGTTCACCACGTGATTCACCATAAACTGCATTCGCCATTAGCTGAATATCATTTTGCGAATAACCATTCGGAACATTCGATCCAGCACCTGCATTTTCACCTTTTTCATATTTTGTAGCTTTTACGAGCATCGCTTTCGTCTTAGCTCCAACAATCCCATCGACAGGCATTCCGAAATTATTTTGGAAATTCCTAACCGCCCAATATGTGTTGTATCCAAATACCCCATCGACTTTGCTAGTGTAATAACCGTTGTATTTTAAACGAGATTGTAATTCAATAACATCTTCTCCTGTAGCACCCATTTGAAGCACTTGGCTTGTAAACGCATTTACATTTTTAAGTTGAACATTACAAAAGAAACTAAAAAATACAATTAGTAATATTAAAGGACCTTTTAAGAAAACTAGTTTCCTCATCACAAACCTCCTAAAGGATAATTATCTCTTTTTGTATTTTTTTCAAGAACCACCAATTTATGTAAATACTTTTGAAAATGCAATAAGATTTCTTTCCGAAGTCTAAAAACAAGTCAGTTTTTTACAATAAAAAAGGGACCTTTTGGCCCCATTTTTACTTTTTATTAAAAGTTATACCATCACCATATACTCGGTCATAGATTACCCAATCCCAAATATCATTTGAATGATTTTGAAGTACCCAATCATACCATGAATGTTCAATCTGACCATTTGTTAGAACTTTCATTAGAAGTGGTGCAATTTCGTAGGATTCTAATTTAAGATTTCCTTTTTCTAAAAATGGCTTCGAATAGTTTCTAATCTTGTCCATTGTATTTTTGTCATTACTCCAAATCCACATCGGTGTTTCATTATACCAATCTTCTCCTTCACTCTTCTCCACTGGTGCTCCCCAATGCTCATATGTTGCCTTTTTATCACCAAATGTTGGACGATGGTCACCATAAAAAAGGACGATTGTAGGATTCTTACGTTTTTTTATTTCTTGCCATACTGAAACAAGAGAATTACCGCTTTTATATATACCACTTGCATAACTCTCCACTTTTCCTTTTAAATCCTCATCCATAGGTACTCCACTAACTCTCATGTTTTCTACAGGAAAATGACCTTTACGCCAATCAAAATGATTTTGCATTGTCACAAAAAATACAAATTGACTCCCCTTTTTATTAATTAGAGATAATGCTTTTTTCGAGCTACATTCGTCTGATAAATAGGAACCAAATTTTTGGCAAGAAGATAAATCTGCTTCTGACAAGAACTGATTAAATCCTATGTTAGGATAAACTTCTTTTCGTTTGAAAAATGATGTTTTAAATGGATGAAGGGCTATCGTATCCATACCAAAGTGTCTAACATCTTGAATGAAACTAGGTGATTGTCTATTCCCCATTTTTCCTTCTTGGTATGGTGTCCGATTTTCAAATTTACGTTTTAATTTTAGACTAGTTAATACTTCAAACTCCTCGTTAGCCGTCCGTCCCCCAAATGTATTACTTATTAGAGTTCCATGAATCCCTTCATTTATAGAACGAAGAGGTGCATTTGGATCAGTTTTCCATTTTAATTTCATGTCATCTAGAATACTGTAAGCCTCACTTTGAATCACTAAAATATCTGGTAATTGTTTAGGTTTAGAAAGTGGTTTTAAAGAATTGATTTCTTTAATGACCTCATTTTTTACTTTATTAGGTACTTTTGGTTCTTCACGTTTGCTATTTACATAAGTTACTAAAAATGCTGGATACATACCATATCTTTCAACACTAGTCTCGTAATTCCAAGGTATATATTTTACATTTGAGTTTTTTACAAAATAAGCATAGCCTTCTTTTGAACCAAATGTAAAAAAGACCCCAAGCAATACGATTAGTAAAAAACGTAGACTATTTTTCCTTGCAGTAGCATTTCTCCATTTTTTATAGGCAAAGAAAGTCCCTAAAAAAAGAAATGTTATGATTCCAATTAGCCCTCCCCATTTAAGAAGAAATGGAAGCTTTGAAAATTGTAAAAAGACGATTGGGTCACGCAGGAAAAATAAATCACTTGGATGAAACGGCTCTCCAGTATATTTTATTTTCTCTGATAATGTATATGAGAAAATTCCAATTGATCCAACAATCGTGATTAAAATCCACCAAACATTAAAGCCCAAAACAGAAAGTCCAATTACTAGTATTGAAACAACAACTGACACAATCATAAAGTTCCACTTAAAAAAATCTGTGATAATCCAATTCTGATAAAGATTCACATTGTTTTTCCACAAATAATTATGAGACCAAATAACAAGTAAATAGCTACAGACCAATCCGATTAGAATTGGTCCTAGCAAATTAAAACTCTTTTTTATCATAAAGAATCTACCCTTTACAAAATTATTAACATTATCTTTGTTTATTTTCGTTTTCACATTAATTTCTCATTCGGTAATGCCTCATCAAGCTGGTTGAATTGTTGAATTAATTTCTCCGTAACTAATGATTCAAACACTTTAGTAGCACCTTCAATATCGCCAATCTCAGATTTGTATTTCGTTTCAAATCTACTGAGAATACTGCCTTCCTCAAAAATTCCCCATATATTATTCCCACTACCTTTGTAATCACTCAACTTAGAAGGTAAGTATGGATTAATATTTTTATAATCCTTCGTAAATGCATCATTAACAATTAGACAATCGAATTTTGTTGTAAAATTTAAAAACTCTAAAAAGTTAACATATGTATTCACTTTTACATGTTTTTCAATTGCATCTCCCGAAAGTTCATTTGCAAGTGATTTTGGATCTGAAGTGAAAACATGAAGTTTAATTTTATCTCTTAAATCAGGTTTCGTTAATTTAAGTCCTTCAATTATTTCATTTAATTTCCTCGTTTGATAAAACGTTCCGAAGTACCCTAGGTTTACTTTGTTTTCATCAATTCTATATTTACTTGCTTTAACGTGATAATACTGCTTCGGTAATGTCGGTTGATTACAAATTCTAGCTTTATTTAAAATAACATCTTTCATTTCTTTCATTGGGAACATTTCAGACATGTATTTCAATTGATTTTCATTTGTAAAAACAATTTCATCTGCAAATGCATAAGCAATGTATTCACACCAAAAAAACATATTGTTATTTAATGCTAGTGGAAGGTTCTTTTTCTTTAAAAGTGCATTTACTTTTTTATAAAACCCTAAATCAATAATTGCTGACTTCCGTTCTTTTCCATGAATATCTAATAGGATCGGATCAGAGAATTCTGCAACCCATTTTGCCTTTGGATTTTTCATTTTATATTCAAATGCTAAAAAGTGAGAAGCAGGCCATAATGCTCGGCTATAAATTTTATGG
>NZ_NTZO01000211.1 GCF_002559405.1 Bacillus sp. AFS001701
ACTCCTTTTACGAAAATTTGGTTATTTAATTGACAAGGTTGTTTTTCAACAGCGTGAAACACCTTTTATGTTATATTCATAAAAGGTGTTTCATTTTACAATCTAGGATCGATTTCTTTTGCCTGCTGTTCTTCGAATAATTTATTTGCAATTAATTGTTTATACTGCTCATTATCATTTGAGATTGAAGATAATGGGTATTCTAACATCTTTTGCCCTAAAACATAATCTTTAATTGAGGCATTTATCTTCTTATTGATCCGCTTTTGTTTAATTAACTTCTGATATTTATGTTCTAATTTATAATCATATCCATAAACAAGCGTTAAATAATCAGCATTTCTAACCTTCAAGAATGGAGCACTATTGAAAGATTTATGGTTAGGTTTTATGACTACCCCTTCCATTTTTCTAGTAGTCGTTAGCGTTTTATAATAACGATTAGCTTTTTCAAAGTAATGTTCATCGTCCAATGAAAGAACTAAGAAATCGTCATCTGATACGAGTGAGAAAATTTCAGCAGTACTTAATGAAGGTAATTTTTCTTCACCATTTTCATAAATCATTTTTAAGAGATTAAATGGCTTATACTCTATTTCTGATTCCGCTCCATATATTCTCAGTTGCTCATCATAAATATCTAATAACTCTTCATGCTTTTTAATTGGTACATACGACTTTAACGTTTCTTTTACTGCACTAAATGTTGAATAGTCATTATGACCATATTTATTCGTTACTATTTGTTTCGTAGTATGATTTACTTCATCATGAAAATCTGTTTGCTCATATCGAGAGATTAGTTTGTTAAAATGCTCATCAAATCCAGTCTCTTTTAATATGCTTATTTCAGATCTCAATGATTTTGATAAGGCATTAAATTTCCCCTCTATTAATCCCGTTCCTAATACGCTCCAAGGTAGTAACTCTCCATCTAGAATTAAAGTTTTAATATTCTCTTTTTCCATAAATACACTTAATCGCTCTAACAGCTTAGAATACACACCAGAAAGATCAACATTTTTTACACGGTAACCATTCCGACTGACTGCATAACAATCTTCAATTGTTTTAGATAAATAGATATTGCATCTTGAACCCATATACTTCGGTTGAAGTACAACTTCTTGAACCTTTTTATCTTTATAGTATTGTAGTCCTTGCTTTAAAGACTCTAAATCATTCGCATTTGTATCCTTATCAGCTGGACTCATCGTACCAGAAATATAATTAATTGAATTTTTTAATACGTAATTGAGACGACGTTTATCTTTTTGATCCAATACATTTATGTTTATATTTTTATCTCTTCTTTTAAATAATTCAGGTAATTCTTCTTTATTCACGACATCATCATTAACTGAAGAAACACTATATAAATATGGGTTATTTGAATAAATTCTAATACTAGTCAGCTGATTCCCACTAGCAGCACCAGTATCAATTCCAAATTTATTCTTAATACGAATTAATTTCTTACTCGCAACATGGCCAAATACATGATAAGGATGATTTGAAACAGCTTCCTCAGCTAAAAATTGTAATTGCTCCTGAATCGGATTACTACGATCAATTCGGAAAGAGCGTTGATGGCGTGATGAATTATTATCCATTTTTCCAATATATTTCTTTTTACATGGAGCATGTGTAATATAATATGAAGGAAAATCTTCACCTATATAGTGATAAAACTCCTTACTTTCATTAACCAGCTCTAAAAACTTACCTTGAAGCTCTTCATCATTTTCCAACGTTTTTATAGAAGTAAAGTATGTTTCTACTAAACTCTGATCAATCGAAGAATCTTTTAATTGACCTAATAAATACTTACTAACAAAACTTTCATGATTACCTTTTATAAAATAAAACCATGTCCGGTTTGAATAAATGAACTCAATTATTTCTTTAACTTTGTTTCCTTTATCAATCCAATCTCCTACTAATAGTATGCGGTGGTTGCTACTTTTCTCTGATTCTATTATTTGATTATTTTGAACTGTGAAACCAGCTTTTGATAATAGCTTCTGAAATGTGAGAACCTGTTCATGAATATCTCCCACGATTGTATATTTGTATTTTGTAGGTAGCTTACGAGAAATATACTCCTCCATATTATCCACTTTAATCTGAAATTCAGTCGGATTAAGAAAATTCTTCTCACGAATACGGTGTATATTTCGATAATTACTTCTTTTTATATTTGGAATTACTTCTGTTCGAAGACGTCTTACATGATTATCTATTAATTTCTTTGATCGGTCTGAAGAATAGTACTCACGAATATTTTTATAATCAAATAATACTAAATCAACATTATATGAATTTTTATTTGCGATCTCTACAACTTGATCACGGAATGATTCTGATAGTCCAGTTGTATCGACAATTACAAATTCTGCATTAATTGGGAACGTTGTAACCATCTTTAATTTAGTAAATAGTAATTCAAATGCTTGTTCACTCGCCTCGAGCATAATCGTACTATGTTTATCAAAATCTTCCCCTAATATTTCTCGTCTAATATCATCAGATGATAAATACTGTATATTCGTTTTATAATTTTTCGACTCGTCTCTATAAGATAAAGATGGAATTAAAATGTTTTTTGCAAAAGTCGTTTTTCCACATTCACTAGAGCCTACTAAAAGAAAAATCGTATGAACATTTGTTGAGATTTTCATTCCTGATGCTCCTTTACTTTTTGCTTCTTTATAACAACTGCCTGAGAAAGTGAGATTCCGTCTACATGATCTCCTACATCCGAGAATGTATACGTATATGTCGTATTACTTAAGATTGAATCAATCCATTTAACAAACTCTTCTTTTGTCATTTCCCATTTATGATCATCATGTCTAAATCCATCTAATTGGTATAGATTATTAAACTCTGCATTTGGAGTCGTTATGATAAAATTCTCAAAATTAACATAAGATAGTACGCTCTTTACTAATTTTGTAGCATCCTTAACACTCATATGTTCAACAACTTCAGTTAGTAATACATCAACATTCAAATCGCGGTCGTAAAACTCTAGAAAGTGAGATAAAGATTCATAGATTGCAATATTTTCAATCACTTTGTTATTTATTTTATATTTCAATCGTTCTCTTATTTCGGCATCAATATCAATTGCGAAATAATCATACTCACTGATTTTTTGGCTATAAGGAATTGCATACGCTCCCTCACCACAACCAATATCAAGAATAGAACGCTCAAATTTTAACTGTTCTGAAATCCACTCCTGGCGTTGCCTTGCAGTATTTCCAAATTTAAAATCAATATCATATTGATTTGTTTTTTCAAGTTCATTTTTAAATGCAAAAAATTTTTTACGACTATTTAACACATTTCTATTAAATAAATAACGTATATAGTAAGGTGCATCAATGACTTGCATACTAGTTATATATTTACGTATGACATCGTCTGTAAAATCGATATACTCATCTGAAACGATACTCAAGAATACGCATAGAACTGTCGTATAGTGAATTAACTCATGAATTGATTTTGTTGTATGAATACGTAGCTGATAAGTTTTACTAGCTAACTCTTCAAAGGTTAGATCAAATTCATTTAAATGCCTCTGAAAGAAGTTTAAGTAACTAATGTTTTTCACATGAATAGCATTAATCAATACGCTATTTTCATATTCATTCTGATCTTTTTCATGTAATTTTTTGAATGCTGAAGAAAAGAATGTGTTGATTGCATTTAAAGGGAATAGGGTTGAACAATATCTTGTCGTATTTAAGTATTCAAACATTTCCTCTGCTTGTTCTTTATACGAAATTTCATTATCAGCATCCTTAAAATAAACATTGTATGTAGCTTCTGTAGAATACCACGCAAACGCGTTCCCCTTCCTAATTGTCTTAATACTCATCCCAGAGCTTGGATTTTTTGCAATTATATAGGAAAAATCAGGGTTATTTGAGTTTAACTGAAAAATAGCCACTTGAGTGAATCATCCCTTCTTTTCGAATTATCAAATTATTACTCTTATTTTAACATGTAATTTCTAAGGGATTATTGCTAATTTAATAAAAAAAGAGAGGTAAAATTCACCTCTCCTTAATCAGTTTCTTCTATTTATATATACACTTAGTTTAAAGTTCTTAATAAATTAGCCATCTCAATTGCAGAAATACCAGAATCCCAACCTTTATTACCAGCTTTCGTGCCCGCTCTTTCAATCGCTTGTTCAATATTTTCTGTCGTTAATACACCAAAAATAACCGGGATACCAGTTTGTAGAGTAATAGCAGCAACACCTTTTGCTACTTCGTTACATACGTAATCATAATGAGTAGTTGCCCCACGAATAACTGTTCCTAACGTAATGATCGCATCATATTTTTTTGAATCTGCTAGTTTTTTTGCAACTAATGGAATTTCAAATGCTCCAGGTACCCAAATAACATCAACGTCTGATTCTTCTACACCATGACGATATAGGGCATCTTCTGCACCACCAAGTAGTTTTGATGTAATAAATTCATTAAAACGTCCTACGATTACAGCAACTTTAAGTCCAGATCCTACTAAATTTCCTTCAAATTTCATCTTAATCTCTCCCATTTTTAATAGTGTAATAAATGTCCCATTTTTTCAATTTTAGTAATTAAATATTTTTCGTTTTCCATTTTCATTTCAGTTTGAATTGGCACTCGATTATTTATCTGGATTCCGTGAGATTTTAGCGCATCTATTTTAACTGGATTATTCGTTACTAAATCTATACTCACAATACCTAAATCTTTAATAATTTGAGCACTTATCGCATAATCTCTTAAATCTGAATCAAATCCTAAGTTTAGATTTGCTTCAACAGTATCAAAGCCTTCTTCCTGTAACTTATATGCTCTTAACTTATTAAGTAAGCCAATCCCTCTACCTTCTTGTCGCATATAAACAATTACGCCTTTGCCTGCTTCCTCAATCATCGATAATGTTGATTGTAACTGAGGTCCACAATCACAACGACATGAGCCAAATACATCACCTGTTAAACATTCCGAATGAATACGTACAAGCACTGGTTCACCATCGTCAACTTTACCTTTTACAATCGCAATATGCTCTTTACCGTCGATCTCATTTGTATAACCAATCATCTTAAAATCACCAAAATCAGTTGGTAATTTAATTTCAACTTCTCTTTTTACAAGTTGTTCCGTTTCTTGTCTATAATGAATTAAATCTTTAATTGTTATCATTTTTAAATTAAACTTGTTTGCGATTTGAATTAAATCTGGTACTCTTGCCATTGTTCCATCGTCATTCATAATTTCACAAATGACACCAACTTCTTTCGATCCAGCCATTCGAGCTAAATCTACTGCTGCTTCAGTATGTCCCGGTCTCTCAATAACGCCTCCGTTTTTAGCGACTAGAGGAAACATATGCCCAGGTCTTCTAAAATCTGCTCCAGTTGATTCATCATTTAACATTTGTAAAACAGTATGTGAACGTTCAAATGCTGAGATACCAGTAGTAGAATCGATATGATCGATACTTACCGTAAAGGCAGTACCATGAGAATCTGTATTTTTTGTTACCATGTCATATAAATCTAGTTTTTTGGCTATCTCTTCAGAAACAGGTGCGCATATTAAACCGCGACCATGTGTTGCCATAAAATTTATATTTTCAGGAGTTGCAAATTCTCCGATAACAACAAAATCTCCTTCATTCTCTCTATCTTCATCATCACAAACAATAATAATTTTTCCATTTTTTAAGTCTTCAATTGCATCTTCTATTTTAGAGAACATGATCTTACTCCTTTATATATAGCCATTTTGAGATAAAAATGAAGTTGTTATTGCAGAACTCTTTTTCGTCTCATTCATACCAAGCATTTTTTCAACATACTTACCTAATAAATCAAACTCAATATTAACAACGTCTCCCGTTTTTTTACTGCCTAAGATTGTATGTGCGCGGGTATGAGGAATTAAAGAGATTGTTACAATATCAGTTTCAACTTCAAATATTGTTAAACTTGTACCATCAATCGTTATACTGCCTTTTTGTAGGCAATATTTAGCAAACGAACTTGGAATATTAATTTTATACATTACTGCGTTTTCCATTGCATTTACAGATATAATTTTACCTGTGCCATCAATATGCCCCGATACAATATGGCCACCAAACCTTCCATTTGCAGCCATTGCCCGCTCTAAATTTACTTTTTGGCTAGAAACCAAAGTACTTAGATTGGAAGCTTGAAATGTTTCAGGCATGACATCCACAGAAAATTCATTTTTAGTAAAATCTGTAACGGTTAAACACACTCCATTTACAGAGATGCTATCTCCTAAATGAACATCCTCTAAAATGGCTGATGCGTCAATTGTTAGCAATAAAGTTTTACCTTTTTTTACGATATTTTTTACTGTTCCTATTTCCTCAACGATTCCAGTAAACAAGTTTTTTCACCTCATTTCGAAAAAGCATATTACACTCAAGCCCGATAAATGACTTTGTAAGATCCATCTCTAATTTCATAAATAGTTGATCCACCTTATCACACCCTCTAATTCAAATTAATTTGAAAAAGTGAAAAGCCCCTTAGAAAACTCCTAAGGGGCAATAGATGTTTAAGAAAGGAAGCATACTTAAATAAACGCTAGTACAATATGAGCTATTAAAAGACAGTATTGTAGCACGTCTATTGTTGTACAAATGTACAACGAACTAAGCCTATACGGATAGTATTTTTGAAAAAACAAATAAGCATACCGTATATGCACTCCATCCTTCTCCCATCCAGACTATACTGTCGGCTCTAGATTCTAACTAGATCAGCAACATATAAAAAATCTATATGAAGCTCACGGGCTTAGTATAAAAATATACAACACCGCCGGTTGGGAATTTCACCCGACCCCGAAGGACACTAATTATCAAATTTGGTTTCATTATAACTAGTAATTATTTAGTTGTAAAGAATTTATGATTCTATTTTCTTTTAAAACAAACTGATAAAAAACAAAATTATGGAAAAAAACCTTATAAAATATGGAAAAACTCACACTTAATTTTCGTTAAAAAAAATTTTTTTTTTACTCTTAGTACTTTATAGATTTTTTACGCGCCAATACAATACTGTATAAATATTAATATCAAAGTAATTACAAAGAAAATTAAGTTCTATAATTAATGTAGAAAGTAAGACTTACGGATCCCGAAATCAAATGAACTTAGCTTAATTAAAAAAACAATTGAATGTATTTTTTAATTTGTATAAAATC
>NZ_NTZO01000212.1 GCF_002559405.1 Bacillus sp. AFS001701
AGTTTACTTATATAAAGTAGTCTTCTTTTTTTTGCAGTGAATTTTAATTGGGAAAATGGAACTTTCGAATTAGAATTTATAAATTTCGTGAAGTATTTCACGAAAGATTCATTTTTGCCTCTATTAAATTTCTTATATTTAGGGGATTTGTAAAATTAAAAGTAAAATTTAGTGAATGTTTTCATAAATCTTTCACAGACAATTGTATTTTACTTTACTATAAATGGCTGTAACTTCAAGATAGATGTTTAGTTCTTTTTTAAAGCATAGCATCTTTATATGAAGAATATTTTTTAAGGGGTTATGATTAAATGAAGGTTTCAAAAATTGTAGCAATTGGCGTAGTAAGTTTTTCAACACTTGTAGGAGCGGCAAATACATCTTTTGCAGCTGTTACGTCTAAAGCAAATTCAAAAGCAGCTATTAATTTTACAGAAGGTTCTGGTCCAGTTACACCAGTAGATCCAACCGATCCATCAACTCCATTAGAGCCAATTGGTCCTACTGATCCAACTGATCCTCCTACAGGTGAGACAGGTCCGCTAACTTTAGACTTTGTTTCTTCAGTTCAATTTGGTTCGAAAGAAGTTTCACCTAGTGATCAGGTTTATTCTTCTACATCTAAAAAGCCTTTTATCCAAGTTTCAGATCGCCGAGGTACTGGTGAGGGTGGAAAGTGACAGCACAAAAGCTAGTCAGTTTACAAACGGGACAAGTGAATCACTACCCGGCGCGGTTCTTACTTTTAAAAATGGATCAGTTGTAACACCAGGTAGTGGAACTGGCCCAACGCCTGCTCAATTACACTAGATACAGATGGATTAACTGAATCTTCAGTTGTTACTGCAGAACCTGGTACGGGACTTGGTACTTGGTTAACAAGATGGTTAGGCCCAAATCCTGATGTTAATGATGGTGCAGTAAATAATAATGTTACCTTACAAATTCCAAGTGGTTCAGCAACAATAGGTAACCACGAAGCAATTGTTACTTGGACACTAGTCGATGCTCCAGGTGTATAATTGAGTCTACATAAAAAAGTTTAATCGATATTACTTAGCCTGATAGTACTTTCTATCAGGCTTTTTATATTTTTCCAATTCAAAATTCTGTATAATTTAAACTGTCGTTAAGGATATCTTAGAAACAAAGGTGGAGATTTTAATGGAATCATATTCTAAATTAGCAAGTAGATCAAGTAGGTTATTAGCAATATTGGTTGACGGATTTATAACTTTTCTTTTTATTTTTGCTTTTTCTATCATTACTGGAATGACAAAGTTTTCAACATTTTTTAATCCTACTAGAGTAGACAAATTTGAAATTGGATCTTCTCTACTATCTATTATTAGTGTCATTATATTTTATATTTTGATCCCTACATTTGTTTGGAAAGGGCAAACATTTGGAAAGCGTTGGTTAAAAATTGCAATCGTTAAAAACGATGATCAAGAAGTAAATTTAAAGACGATGTTTATAAGAGAAATTTTTTTCCTTTTAGGATACATAAAAATACCATATTTTTCATTAGTTATAGGTTTTGTTGCATTGGTTGATCCGTTTTTCATTTTTTCTGCAGATCGAAGAACACTACATGATTTAATTGCAAAAACAAAAGTAATTGATGTTTAAAATAAAAAGAAAGCTCACCGGGCTTTCTCTTTATTTTAATATTTTCATTTGGCGTATATGAGCACGTGTTTCTTCAGTACCTAATTCATAAATCATCGCATAGGCTTGTTTTAAAAAATAGTCATATCCATCATTGTTTTCTTGGCTCCAATTTGTGATTGGAATGATGAAAGCAGTTTGAATACCTGCTGCTTCATCATAGCTGTCAATCTGATGGAAAATTCTTTCGAGTCTATGTTTTTCATCGATCGTAGCATCGATTTCTAGCTCATAAGGTGCGTCCCCTTGGTTTGGAACAATTGTTTTTGCTTGAACGGATACATAATATCTCCTTTTTTCCATATAAATCTCCCTTTTAAGTATTTTTCGTTATCGTTTTTATTATCCTCACCGACCAGTGCTTTATTCAAAATTAATAATCAGCTCGAATAGAACTTAAAAAGGAATTTCATAAATAATATTGAAATATAAATTTGATATTAAGATAATTTAGGTATAGATGAAGGGGGATTTTATGAAGGGACTATATCGAGACTTTTTTCTTCATTTCGATATTATTGTGATGGGAGTACTTTTTTTAGTTGGAATTATTTATAGTGTAGGATTACATTTATCGTGGCTTACTGTCTTAATTTTTATTATAGGATTAATCTTTTTTATGTTTAGTGAGTACGTAACTCATCGTTTCATTTTTCATATAAAAGCACCAAAAAATAAACTATTACTTAAATTTATGAAAAGAATTCATTATGATCATCATACGTATCCAGATGATTTAAAATTATTATTTTTACCGATATGGTATAGCATTCCAAATTTAGGATCGCTTTGTATAATTTATTTTTTGATATCGAAAGATCTAATTCAAACGATCGCATTTGGTTCAGGTTTAGTTTTTATGTTACTAGTGTACGAATGGAAGCATTATGTAGCTCACAGGCCAATTAAACCAATAACGAAAGTAGGACGACAGATTAAAAAGCTACATATCCTGCATCATTTTAAAAATGAAAACTTTTGGTATGGTGTATCGACACCTATTTTTGATGGGATATTTGGTACATTGAAGGATGAAAAGGAAGTAGTAACAAGTAATACTGCGAAATCCTTAGAAGAAAGAATGTAAACTACAAGTAAAAGATATTTTGGAGGAATAATGATTTACTTATTATCTTTTTTAATTGGTGGGTGCTGCGGTATTATTGTCGGTTGTACGTTTTACATTATTAAAATGATCAAAGAAAATGCCTAGTGTTTACGCTAGGTATTTTTGTCGGTTTAAAGCTCCTTTTTTTATGAAAACAGTCCATTTTATAAACTTTTACTAATAAATTAATATTTTATAAAAATTGAAAAAAGCGTAAATATTTGATTGTTGTGCTTACTATACTGAGAATAAGGGGGGATGATTGTGTCATTGGATCGAACTCATTTAGAAAATGTTTTTAGACAGATAAGAAGAGAGAAATTCGAATGACTAAACTAAATTACAAAAAAATTATGCTTTTAGGATTTGGATTTTTTGCAATCAGTCTTACTTGGTCCGTCTATAATGCTTTTATGCCAAAGCTTTTAAGCGATTATTTAAAGTCATCTGCATTAATTGGATTTATTATGACGTTTGATAATTATTTTGCATTATTTTTACAACCTGCCGTTGGAATGTATAGTGATCGTTTAGATACACGATTTGGTAGAAGAATGCCATTTTTAATAGTTGGTATGCCACTTGCAGCATTTTTTACCTTTTTAATTCCAGTGCATAAAACACTGTTTATGTTGATCTTTTTTATTGTGTTTATGAATTTAAGTATGAGTATTTTCCGTTCTCCAGTTATAGCACTTATGCCTGATTTAACAAGAGTTGAACAAAGAAGCAAGGCGAATAGTGTCATTAATTTTATGGGTGGAATTGGTGCTTTAATTGCATTTTTTATTGGTTCAATTTTGTGGGATCTAAATAAAGGATTTCCTTTTTATTTGGCTGGATTTTTAATGTTATTTAGCTTTCTAATTCTTTTTTTCTTTATTAGAGAAAAAAGAGATGTTCTAAATTATGAGCAGGCTGAAGAAAAAGTACAATTAAGAGAAGGTTTTCGTTCAGCCATTCACAATAAAAGTGCATTATTTCTATTATTAGCAATTCTGAGTTGGTTCACGGGTTTTAATGGAATTGAAACTTTTTTTACACGTTATGGGGAGGTTTATTTAGGGGTAAAAGTTAGTGCAGCAGCGTTTTCATTTGCTTTCATATCATTAGCATTTTTAATCTTTGCCATTCCTGCAGGGTTTATAGGAACAAAAATTGGTAAGAAACGAAGCATACTAATTGGTATATTTGGAATTATCATTGGTTTTATTGTTTTATTTTTCTTAAAGGATTTATTATTCATTCGAATTGTCTTTTTGATAATGGGATGTTTATGGGCATTAGTAAACATTAATTCTTATCCTTTCTTAGCTGAGATGGCACCGATTGGATTTATTGGAACATATACAGGTTTATATTATTTATTTTCATCGATTGCCAATATTATATCGCCACCATTATTAGGCGCAATTATGGATTTAATTGGCTACAAGTTCATGTTCTTGTATGGTTGTTTCTTTATTACAATTTCATTCTTCATGATGCTTAAAGTAAAAAATCATCATAAAACAGTCGAAAAAAATTCAAATGCATCTATATAAAATTGATGCTTTGAATTTTTTTTGGCTGAGTTTTTAAATATTAACCTCAGGTTTCACATAATTAAAATTAAAAAACAAATAATAATAAATGCTGATATTTCAGTGTCTATTAAAAGAGAAATTTTGAAAAAAACATAAGTTAGGAGCACTACAAAATGACAACTAATATCAATAAATTGATTGATCATACAGTTTTAAAACCTGAAACAACTAAATCTCAAATTGAAAAATTATGTCAAGAAGCAAAAGAACATAATTTTGCTTCGGTTTGTGTGAATCCAACTTGGGTGAGTCACTGTGCAAGTTTGTTAAAGGGCTCTGAAGTTTTAGTTTGTACTGTAATTGGATTTCCATTAGGTGCCAATACAAAAGAAACGAAAGCGTTTGAAACGAAGAATGCCATTGAAAATGGAGCCGGGGAAGTCGATATGGTGATCAATATCGGAGCTTTAAAAGATAAGGATTATGATACGGTTGAACAAGATATAGCAGCGGTTGTTAATGCAGCAAAAGGTAAAGCATTAGTAAAAGTAATTATTGAAACAAGTCTTTTAACGAATGAAGAGAAAGAAATGGCTTCTAAGCTTTCTGTAAAAGCTGGAGCAGATTTCGTTAAAACATCTACAGGATTTTCAACAGGTGGTGCAACTGTAGAGGATGTAGCATTAATGAGAAAAGCAGTTGGACCTGATATTGGAGTTAAAGCATCTGGCGGAGTACGTGATCTAACAAGTGTAAATGAAATGGTTAAAGCCGGAGCAACTCGAATTGGTACAAGTAATGGAATCACGATTGTCCAAGGAAACGTAGCAACAGAAGGCTATTGATTCCTTTTAATGGCAAAGGGTGTTAAGTTTCAAACTTGACATTTACCTGTTGACCTATCAATAGTTTATGTATTATAATCGTAAAAGACATGTGGAAAAGTGTTCTTTTTTGCAGTGTTTTATTGATTGGTAGCTTGGAGGGAGGGAAAAGTAAGATGTCTAAAACAGTCGTTCGTAAAAACGAATCTTTAGAAGATGCTCTTCGTCGTTTTAAACGTTCAGTTTCTAAAACTGGTACGCTACAAGAAGCAAGAAAACGCGAATTTTATGAAAAGCCAAGTGTAAAACGTAAGAAAAAATCAGAGGCAGCGAGAAAACGTAAATTCTAAGAGAGGGTGTTACTATGAGTCTTCTCGAACGTTTGAATTCAGATATGAAACAAGCGATGAAGGAAAAAAACAAAGACAAGTTAGCAGTTATTCGAATGGTGAAAGCTTCATTACAAAATGAAGTAATTAGCTTAGGGAATAATGTGACATTGTCAGCTGATCAAGAGTTAACAATTTTAACTCGTGAAGTGAAACAACGTAAAGACTCCCTCCTGGAATTCGAAAAAGCTGGTCGTCAAGACCTTGTGGATAAATTAAAGCAAGAGTTACTGATTCTAAAAGAATACTTGCCTCAACAATTATCTGAAGAGGAACTTCTTGAAATTGTGCGTGTTACAATTTCAGAAGTCGGTGCTACATCAAAAGCTGACATGGGGAAAGTAATGAGTGCAGTTATGCCTAAAGTAAAAGGACAAGCTGATGGCTCTTCTGTGAATAAAGCTGTAGCAAGTCTGTTAAAATAAACGTCTATTTATAGACGTTTATTTTTTTGTTTTTTGAGTAACTGCAATTAAATTTTGCGAAACTGCAATTAAAATCTTCAAAAGTGCAATTAAATTTCACCAACTGCAATTAAAATCTTCGAAAGTGCAAATAAAATCTCCGAAACTGCAATTAACTCCTTCAATATGCTACTTCAGTCCAATAAATCACATAAGTCAGCTTAAATTTTCACGAAAACAGTACGGTTCACTAAAAAATTATCTTTTCTCTTAAAACCGTTAAATATTCTTATCCTCAATCCTACATCGGCACCATATTCAGTCATGGTGTAACATTATCCTTTAATTGAGCTCCACATATCCAGTTTGCTTGTAAAAAAATCTGCATAATTCCAGTCTAGATAAAACTCCGATCAAAAGAGTCAATGAAAAATTATTAATATTTCAGTCAATATTTAACTAAGTGTGTGATTTATATCACATATAAGATTAAAGTTATTCGGTATGATGAATTCAGATAAACAATGCATTTGTTTAACACCTACTGGTAAAGGAGAGATGAATAATGACACCGTTCGGGGACTTACACAATGATCTTGGTGGAATAGCATTTGCTTTAGGGTGGTTAATAATTGTCGTACCATTCGCATTTACATTAATCTATATTACGAAAGAGATGGCAATAGGTGACGAAGAACGACTACAAGATGAGATCGAGCAAGGGGTTCATGACTATGCTAGATCAATTAAAAAACCGTTCATAACAGAAACAAATGATTCACCACAAATGGATACAACTATTGCTAAAAGGCCGTTACCAATTAAGTTGGTAGGTTTGTTAGTGAGTGCACTCATCACTTATGTTACAGTGAAAGGGATTTACGGTGATGGGAATAGTGATATAACTTCAATTGGTCTTGTAGTAATGTGGAGTCTGTTCTTTCTCACACAAGGGGTTCTTTGGTGGGTTGCTACTTCACAAGGAAAACAAGATGTTTATCAAGATGTTTCAATCCAAAGAAGAATGTAAAAACCTAAATAAATTTAAACCGAGAATAGTTATTAGTTCTCGGTTTTTTTCTATGCATAACACTATAAGAGGGCTCTCTTGGGAAAGACATTCACTCCTAAATTATTTGATTGATTTACCGCCCCCACTAAAAGCCAGTAACCATAAAGCCCAACTTCCTCACCATCATCTAAAATCAATAACCCCCACCTTATAATATCCAAGTATTCATCTTAAATTTCCTTTACCATTTTCTTTTTATATCATACCTTCTCAAAATTCATCATAAATATGATATGAAAGGGGGAGGAGTCTATCTTGAAAAGATTAGCGCATAATTTAAAAACATGGATGTCAAGTAAGATGGACTTACCACCAGATGTACTATTGGAATTACCTCGTATTACAATGTTAGGTCAACTACATATTTATATTGAAAATCATAGAGGGTTACTTGTGTATTCGGACAATGAATTGCGTTTGTTAATGAAGCAGGGCCAGTTGTTGATTAAGGGAAAAGATTTTGTATTGAAGACGATGTTGCCTGAGGAGATATTGTTGGAAGGCGAAATTGAGCATGTATATTTTATTAATGAATAGCATCTAGAACTTACATCATGATCAGTCTAATGAACATGGGGGATTTAGGATGAAAAACCAATGGACTTCAAATCTTACGGGGATGGTTCAAGTAAAAGTAATTGGGCTTGGACCAGAACGTTTTTTAAATGATTGTATGCGAAAGGGGATTCCACTTCGTGATGTAAAGAAAAGTGGAACAAATTCGATTACGTTTACAATTGAGTTGAAAGATTATAAACGGATCAAGAATATTCCTCGGAAAAAAGAGTATAAGGTTCATTTTATTGGCAGGAAGGGGCTGCCTTTTGAAGTTAGACGAGCATGGAAGTATTTTGGATTTGTTGTAGGTGTTGCTGGCTTTTTAGTTGTATTATTTTTACTTTCAAATATGGTTTGGCGAATTGATATAAAGGGTGCTTCGCCTGAAGTGGAATATAAACTTCGGAAAGATTTAACTGCGATGGGTGTTAAGACTGGTGCATCTCAATTTACGTTACCAAGAATGCAAACAATCCAGAAAAAGCTCCAAGATGATAATCCAACATTAACCTGGATTGGTGTACAATTAAATGGGACTACCTTTCATTTTGAGGTAGTAGAAAAGCATATACCTAAGCCTGAGAAGGCAATAAGTCCGCGTCATATTATTGCGAGTGAAGAAGCTGTTATTTCAAGTATGTTTGTTGAAAAAGGGAAACCTCTTGTAGTAAAGAATGACTTTGTGAAAAAAGGTCAAATATTAGTATCTGGAATAATCGGAACGGAAGAACATCCTATTTTAGTCCCAGCAGTTGGTAAAATCATGGGGGAAGTTTGGAGAGAGGAAATTATTAGTGTTCCTTTAGATACTCCGTTTACGGTTCTTACAGGAGAAAGAAAAACTAGTTATTATATTGGAACTAAGGAAAATCAAATAAAATTTTGGGGTTTTGATAAGAATAAATATAAGTCTTTTGAAGATGAAAGTAGTTCATATCAATTTAAATTTTTAAAATGGAAATTGCCGATCTTTTTTAGTAAAAAAACAACACTGGAAAGTGAAAAATATGTAAGAACATACTCTAAAATACAGGCTGCTCAACTTGGAAAACAAATTGGTAAGAAGGAATTAATGAAAAAGTTAAGTCCAGATGCCAAGATTTTACAAGAAAAAGTTTTGCACGAGTCAATAGACAATGGTAAAGTAAATTTAAGAATGTATTATAAAGTTTTAGAAGATATCACAAAAACGAAAACTATTGTTCAAGGGGACTGAGTAATGCCAGAACAACTACTAACGATTAATCAACAACTAGAGGATCCAAACGAAGCAATTGCCTTATTTGGTACAAACGATAAGCATCTAGAAATAATTGAAAATTTGCTTGATGTTAAGATTGTGTCACGTGGTCAATCTGTACAAGTTTCAGGTACGAATGAAGATGTGAAAACTGTTGAGCAAATCATTCAAGCTCTTTTAGAGGTTATTCGAAATGGAGTGAGTATTACATCGAGGGATGTTACGTACTCAATTCAGATGGCTAAAGAAGGAAGGCTGTCATCATTTGCTAGGTTGTATGACGAAGAAATTATTAAGAATTCAAAAGGTAAACCAATTCGAGTTAAGACTTTTGGACAAAGACATTATCTTCGTGCAATTCAATCAAATGATTTAGTATTTGGAATTGGACCTGCTGGTACAGGTAAAACATATCTTGCAGTTGTCATGGCTGTTCAAGCATTAAAAAATAATAAAGTAAGTAAAATTATTTTAACAAGACCTGCTGTGGAAGCTGGAGAAAGTTTAGGATTTTTACCAGGAGATTTAAAGGAAAAGGTTGACCCATATTTAAGACCATTGTACGATGCTCTACATGATGTTTTAGGACAAGAGCATACTGTACGTTTAATTGAAAGAGGAACGATTGAAATTGCACCTTTAGCATACATGAGGGGACGTACTTTAGAAGATGCCTTTGTCATTTTGGATGAAGCTCAAAATACGACAATGGCTCAAATGAAGATGTTTTTGACCCGTTTAGGATTTGGCTCTAAAATGGTTATAACAGGTGACCCTTCACAGATTGATTTACCTAAAGGAGTAAAGTCTGGTTTAATATCAGCTCAAAATACCCTTAAAGGTGTTGAGGGTATTGGTATGACAATCTTGGAACAAACTGACGTAGTTCGTCACCCACTAGTACAAAAGATTATTCAAGCTTATGATTTAGCAAAAGAATGATTCGTAGTGACCCTACATTGATAGGGTCATTTCGTATTTTTATGATGAGGTGCATTTCTAGAAAGGGGAAACAATGAATAGTTTGCAAGCTTTAATTCAGCGTTTTAAGAATCAAACTCTTGTCATATTACTATGTACGATTGCATTCAGCTTATTAAGTTTTCTTCTTTTAGTTAGTCATGTTAGACCGGTAAAATACGACATTCAGCTATTATCAATTGCTGATGATAATATTTATTCACCTATCACGATTGAGGACAAAGGAGCTACGGCTAAAAAGCGACTTGAGGCTGCAGCAAGAGTTGAGGATGTATATAAATATGAGGAAAGTTATACACAAAAAAGGATAGACATAGTAAATTCGATTTTTGATATTGTAACAGATGTGAAAAATAAAAATGCAAAGAGTGATAATCCTACAGGACAAGCATTAATTGATAAAGAAACAAGTGATGTTAAGAAAAAACTGCCTGATGATATTCGTAAAAACTTAGAAGATAGTGTATTTAGCACTTTAGTTAGATCGTCAGAAGAACAGTTAAATATTACGAAAGCTTCGTTAAATACAGCTATTAACAATGTAATGTCTGAGGAAATTACGACAAACCAAATCGAAGAGTCTCGTGGGAAGCTACGAAACGAATTATCATATGTAAGCGTTAATCCTTCACTAAAGGATGCGATGATCTCAATTGGTGAGTTTGCGATAGTGCCAAACTACTTTTTTGATGCAGAGGAGACAAAAGAGAGAAGACGTCTAGAAAGTGAAAGTGTAGATAGTGTCTATATTTTACAAGGACAAGTCTTAGTAAAAGCCGGAGAAACAATTACAAAGGAAAAATATGATCAATTAAAATTAGTAGGTTTAATAAAAAACAAACAATCGATTCAACCGTATATTGGATTAATTTTATTAATCGGAGTATTGGCGTACTTCGTATTGAAGCAAACGGCAACTTTAAAAGAAAAAGGGAATATATACATTGTTACATACTATAGCATTGTAATTTTTACAATCTTAATTTTGAAAATTGTAAGCTTGTTTCAAAAAGTTGAGTTTTCTGGCCTTGTATATGTAGCTCCAGTTGCGATTGGGACTTTATTGATAAAGTTTTTATTAGGAAATCGATATTTAATGGTTTCGTCGATTATTTTCTCTATTTGCGGTAGCTTAATGTTTAATGAAGATGTAAATGGGGCAATTAATTACTCGACTGGAATCTATATTTTATTTAGTTCAATCACCGTTTTATTTTTAAATGAGGTTAAAAATAAGCGTTCAATGATTCTCCATGCAGGATTTTTAATTTCGCTTGTTAATATTGCTACTCTGTTTTCTTTGATCTTAATTCGGAATGGTCAATATTCATCAGTAGAAATTGGGATTTATTTATTAATGGGACTTACTTCTGGAGTTTTATCAAGTGTCATTACGATGGGGATTTTACCTTTTGTAGAAGATTCGTTTGGAATGGTGTCCTCATTTAAACTTGTTGAGTTAGGTAGTCCAAATCATCCATTATTAAGAAAAATATTATTAGAGGCTCCTGGTACATACCACCACAGTATAATGGTTGCAAATTTAGCTGAAGGTGCTTGTGAAGCGATCGGTGCAAATGGTTTGTTAGCTAGAGTAGGAGCATATTATCATGATATCGGTAAAACGAATAATCCAGGATTCTTTATAGAAAATCAAATGGGTGGTCATAATCCTCACGATCGTATTAAACCGATTCAAAGTAAAGATATCATTTTAAGACATGTAAGTGATGGGGTAAAAATACTAAAAAAATATAATTTGCCAAAAGATATTATTGATATTGCAGCAGAGCATCATGGTACAACTTTATTAAAGTATTTTTATTATAAGGAAAAAGAGACGAATCCTGATGTTAAAGAAAGTGATTTTAGATATCCTGGACCAAAAGCTCATTCAAAGGAATCGGCTATTGTAGGGATTGCTGATAGTGTTGAAGCAGCAGTTCGTTCGTTAAAGGACCCTGATATGGTAAAAATCGAGGTATTAGTTTCTTCCATTATGCATGATCGTTTGAATGATGGTCAGTTTGCAATGTGTGAATTAAATTTAAAAGAATTACATATTGTTGAGAAATCATTGTGTGAGACTTTAAAAGGTACTTTCCATTCAAGAATTCAGTATCCAGATGAAAGATAAGGTGAGAAAATGGTTCAACTAGAAATTGATTTTATAGATGAAACAAATGAAGTGACTAATGAACAGCAATCTGATATAAAGGGTTTACTAGAGTGCGCACTTGAATATGAGGGTGTAACGGGCGAAGTTGAAATTGCAGTTTCATTTGTAGATGATGAAAAAATCCATGAAATTAATAAAGAGTATCGAGAGAAAGATCGTGCTACTGATGTTATTTCATTTCCAATGGAAGAATTAGGAGAAGGTGAAATTGAAATCATTGGAGTGGACTTACCACGTACTTTAGGTGATATTGTCATTTCAATTCCTACTACTAAGAGACAGGCTGAGGAGTATGGTCATTCGTTCCGCCGTGAATTAGGTTTTTTAGCAGTTCACGGATGTTTACATTTACTTGGTTATGATCATATGAATGAAGCCGATGAGAAAGTGATGTTTACAAAACAAAAGGAAATATTAGAAAAATATGGCCTTGAAAGACTCTAAAAAAAGAGCGCCATTACTTAAATCTTTTAGTTTTGCATTTAGTGGTATTTTTAAAGTCATTAAGGATGAAAGAAATATAAAAATCCACTTATTTGCAGCACTCATTTCAATCGGCCTTGCGTTTTATTTACATATTAGTCGAATAGATTGGTTAATCCTTCTGCTTATTATTACAATTGTCATTTCGCTAGAGCTAGTTAATTCTTCAATTGAAGCAGTTGTAGATTTAGCATCACCTAATAAACATCCTTTAGCGAAAAAAGCGAAGGATGTGGCAGCTGGGGCGGTGTTAGTCGCTGCAATCGTTTCAATCATTATAGGTGCTTTGCTATTTTTTCCGTATTTTACTATACTACCTTAATAAGACCCCACTTTCGTGTTCGGGCTTATAATAGGAGGCTACATAAATGGATAAACAACAACTTATAAATGAAGCGATTAAAGCTAGATTAAACGCATATGTACCATATTCGAAATTTCAAGTTGGTGCAGCATTGCTTACAAAGGATGGTCAAGTTATTCGTGGTTGTAACATAGAAAATGCATCATATGGTCTAACGAATTGTGCAGAACGAACTGCATTATTTAAAGCATATTCAAATGGCATTACGGAGTTTTCAGCAGTAGCAGTAGTCGCTGATACCGAGGGACCTGTTGCGCCATGTGGGGCATGCCGTCAAGTTTTATTTGAACTCGCAGGTCCAGATACAGTCGTATATTTATCGAACTTAAATGGAGCAATCCAAGAAACAACAGTAAAAGAATTATTGCCAGGAGCATTTACATCGGAGGATTTGAATGAATAAAGAAAGTTATAAATCAGGTTTTGTCTCAATTATAGGTAGACCAAATGTAGGGAAAAGTACATTCCTAAATCGAGTAATTGGTCAAAAAATAGCTATAATGAGTGATAAGCCTCAAACTACTCGTAATAAAATTCAAGGCGTTTTTACAGAAGATGATGCACAAATTGTCTTTATTGATACGCCAGGAATCCATAAACCAAAACATAAACTTGGTGATTTTATGGTAAAGGTAGCGCAAGAATCAATTAAGGATGTTGACGCTACATTATTTATGGTAAATGCCAATGAAGGATTTGGTCGTGGAGATGAATTCATTATTGAGAAGCTACAAGGAAGTCGTAGTCCAGTAATTTTAGTCATTAATAAAATTGATACAATTCATCCTGAACAGTTATTTGATTTAATCAATAAATACAAAGATTTATTCCAATTTGCTGAAATTGTTCCGATCTCAGCATTACAAGGGAATAATGTCGATCGCTTATTAAAAGTAATTAAAACGTATTTACCAGAAGGTCCGCAATATTATCCTGCAAATCAAGTAACAGATCATCCTGAAAGATTTATCATTTCAGAATTAATAAGAGAAAAAGTATTGCATTTGACTAGAGAAGAGGTTCCACATTCAATCGCTGTTATTATTGAGCAAATTGAAAGAAGACCAGAAGGAAATGCAATTTACGTGAATGCAACAATTGTCGTTGAAAGGTCTTCCCAAAAAGGAATCATTATCGGTAAACAAGGTAGCATGTTAAAAGAGGTTGGCAAGCGTGCTCGTTTAGATATAGAAAACTTGCTTGATACAAAAGTATTCTTAGAGCTATGGGTTAAGGTTCAAAAAGATTGGCGCAATCGTATGTCTCAATTAAGAGATTTAGGTTTCCGTGAGGATGAGTATTAAAAGGCAAAAATCAAGGGACTAGGGCTTAGCATCAGGGTCTAATAATATTACCATTTGTTCAAAAAAGCCCAACATATTTTTCTTGATTTTGCAAGCTTTTTATTTGTTATTTTAATAAATTTTATACACATGAAAATCGGGAGAGAAGGTCACATTATAAGTAAGCAGGGAAAGTAATTGGCTATAGGTAATGAGCAATGAGTTGTAGCTATTCTTGAAAGGTGGTTTCTCAATGTTGAATTTTACCTGGGATGTCTTTTCTAAAACTGGAAATGTTGAGACATATTTATTGTTTAAGCAGCTTGAACAGGAACATGTGGATCAGAAAAGTTACATTGATGAAGAAATAGCTGATATTGATTCCCTACATACTTAACCTTCATCCAATTGGATGGTGAGTTAATTGTTACAGCGTGTAGAAGGAATTGTATTACGGGCAAACGCTTATGGAGAATCAAATGTTATTATTACTCTCTTAACAAGAGAATTAGGTAAGATAGGAGTTGTGGCAAAAGGAGCAAAGAAGACGAATAGTCGACTTGCTTCTGTTACACAACTCTTTACATATGGGTCGTTTTTAATTCAAAAAGGATCTAGTTTAGGTACTTTAAGTCAAGGAGAACTGATTGATTCATTTCGTGAATTAAGAAGTGATTTAGTTGCAACTGCGTATGCTTCAATTGTTGTAGAGCTTACTGATAAAGCGGTTGAAGAGAAAAAAAATAATCCGTATTTATTTGAATTAGTTCTTCAATTACTACAGCATATGAATGAAGGTGCAGACGCTGAAGTTTTGACTTATTTATTTATGACGAAAATGATACCTGTATTAGGCTATCACCCATTTTTTGATCAATGTGTGAATTGTAAATGTAGTGCAAATGAAAATATATTTGTAGCCTTTTCTGTTAAAGAAGGTGGGTTTTTATGTCAGCGTTGTAAACATACTGATCCATATGCTTTTTCTGTTACTGAAAAGTCGGTTAAGTTAATGAGGTTATTTTATCATTTTGATGTAAATCGACTTGGAAAAATTGAGGTTAGTGAAGCAACAAAGAAAAACTTGCAACAAATTTTATTTTCTTACTATGATGAATATAGTGGAATCTATTTAAAGTCACGCAAATTTTTAGAGCAATTAAAAAATATGGATAATTTTCTGAAAACAAATAAAAATTCAGAAACCTAAGGAAGGAAATAGGCTACCTATTTCCTTCTTTCTTTTTTAAATTGTAAAAATAGTATATAATATTTATTAGAGAGTATAACATATTGGATAGTTAGGGGTGAGGAAAATCGAACTGACAAAGCGACAAACTCAAATACTTGAAATTGTAAAAAATAATGGACCAATTACAGGTGAACATATAGCTGATAAGCTAGCACTTACAAGAGCTACGCTTCGGCCGGATTTAGCTATTCTTACAATGACTGGTTTTTTAGAGGCAAGACCACGAGTAGGATATTATTACACAGGAAGAACAAGCGGTGCACAAGTCATTGAAAGAATTAAAAAATTGACTGTAAAGGAATTTCAGGCGATTCCTGTTGTAGTAGATCGAAGTTCATCAGTATATGATGCGATTGTTACAATGTTTCTTGAAGATGTAGGAACTTTATTTGTTGTGGATCGAAATTCGATTTTAATAGGAGTACTTTCGAGAAAAGACTTACTCCGTGCAAGTATAGGAAATAAAGATTTGCATACATTACCCGTAGATATTATCATGACGAGGATGCCAAACATTACAATTTGCTATAAAGATGATACAATTTATAATGTAGCTAAGAGTTTAATTGAAAAACAAATTGATGCTGTCCCTGTTGTTCGTGAAAGTGAGCATGGACTTGAGGTAATTGGTCGATTTACAAAAACAAATTTTACTCGTGCGATTGTAGACTTAATGAACAATGATATGTTTTAGTAAAGTTAAGAGGTGAACATATGGGCAATTCAATCGTTTATGTTGTATCAGATTCTGTTGGTGAAACAGCAGAGCATGTCGTAAAGGCGGCTATTAGTCAATTTCATCAAAAATTCGAGATTAGACGTGTACCATACGTTGAAGATAATGCAACATTAATTGAAATAGTTCAAGTAGCAAAAGAGAATAATGGTATTATTGTATTTACATTAGTAAAACCTGATATGAGAAAGAAATTATTAGAAGAATCGCAAAGTGCTGGTGTAATCGTATATGACTTAATCGGTCCATTAATCGATAAAATTTCAACGATTCATAAACTTGAACCTAGAAATGAACCTGGTGTTGTTCGCAAACTAGATGAAGATTATTTCCAACGTATTGAGGCAATTGAATTTGCGGTAAAATATGATGATGGAAGAGACCCAAGAGGTATTGAAAAAGCTGATATAGTCTTAATCGGTGTATCGAGAACATCAAAGACTCCTTTATCACAATATCTTGCTCATAAAGGTTTTAAAGTTGCCAATGTGCCTTTAGTTCCAGAAGTTGATCCACCAGAACAACTGCTTAATGTTCCAAAAGAAAAGTGTATAGGACTAATGATTTCTCCAGAAAAATTAAATCATATTCGAAAAGAAAGATTAATTTCATTAGGACTTCACGACGGAGCTAGTTATGCTAATATTGCAAGAATTGAAGAAGAACTTAAACATTTCAATAATGTAGTTAAACAAATTGGCTGTAAAGTTGTAGATGTTTCAAGTAAAGCAGTAGAAGAATCCGCTAATGTAATATTAAATTACTATTACCAAAATAAGCAGATTAGATAATTTTTTTGAAATTAAAAATGATGATCGATCTTTTTACTGACACATTAGAGTAATCTAATGTGTTTTCATCTTTTTTAAATAG
>NZ_NTZO01000016.1 GCF_002559405.1 Bacillus sp. AFS001701
CGTTTTTGTCACATTTGTTATAATGAATACGATTACAAAACTGAATAGTAAAAATTAATGAAAAATACATTATATTGATAATAAGTATATAATGTAGAGCTCTGTAGTTAGAGGAGGGACAAGTTTCGTGAATGCTTATTTAAATAATTATGTGATCGTAGTTGTGTTTCTAGTTATAGGAATTGCGCTTCCAGTTGTGGCACTCTCGGTAATAGGTAAAATTTTAAGACCGAATGTACCAACTGAAGCAAAAGCAACGACCTATGAAAGTGGTATTGAACCATTTCAAGATGCGAAGGTTCGTTTCCATGCTGGATATTACATTTTTGCACTATTATTCGTTATCTTTGATGTTGAAACTGTTTTCTTATATCCGTGGGCGGTTGCATATGATCAATTAGGGCTTTTTGCATTTGTAGAGATGATTATTTTTATTCTTATGCTACTACTTGGACTTATTTATGCTTGGAAGAAGAAGGTGTTGAAATGGTTATGAAGTTAGATGGAATTTCTGTTGCTGAAATGGAAGAACTCCAAAAGAATATTTTTTTCACGACTTTGGAAGAAGTGAAGGCATGGGCAAGAAGTAACTCGTTATGGCCATTAACATTCGGGTTAGCTTGTTGTGCAATCGAAATGATGGGTGTAGGATCATCTCATTATGACTTAGACCGATTTGGATCATTTTTCCGTACTTCTCCTCGTCAATCTGACTGTATGATTGTTTCTGGAACTGTTACGAAAAAGATGGCGCCAATCGTTAAACGCCTATACGATCAAATGCCTGAACCAAAATGGGTAATTGCAATGGGCTCATGTGCGACTGCTGGTGGACCATATGTTAACTCGTATGCAGTTGTTAAAGGAGTGGACCAAATTGTTCCTGTGGATGTGTATATCCCTGGATGCCCTCCGAATCCAGCAGCATTAATTTATGGTATTAACAAATTGAAAGAAAAGATTCGTTACGAAGCTAAAACTGGAAAGCAGGTGACGAATAAGTGAGTGAAGATAAGTCGAAAGAACAGTTAAAGAAAGAAGCAGCTGAGAGGGCTAAAGAAGCGGCTCGACGTAAAATGGAACAGTTGAAGGCAGAAAAGGAAGCTGCAAAAAATACTGAAGTTCAAATAGAAGATGTTCCTGTAGTTGAGGAACCTACTGTTGAAAATGAAGTTAAACAAGAGGAACCAGCTTCAGAAGATGAAAAAGCGAAAGCACTTGCACTAGCGAAAGCAAAAGCAGTAGCAGCGGCGAAGGCAAAGGCGGCAGCAATCGCGAAACAAAAAGCAGCAGAATCAAGTGAACAGGCTCAAGCAGAAGTGTCAGAGGCGACTTCTGATGATGATAAGGCAAAGGCTTTAGCAGCGGCGAAGGCAAAAGCAGTAGCGGCAGCAAAAGCAAAGGCAGCGGCATTAGCGAAGCAAAAAGCAGCAGAAGTTGGAGAAGCTCCAGATGGTGCAGATGATGAAAAAGCGAAAGCAATTGCAGCAGCGAAGGCAAAAGCAGTAGCAGCAGCAAAAGCAAAGGCAGCGGCACTGGCAAAACAAAAAGCAGCGGGTGGAGAAGACACAGCAACTGCTGGTTCAGACGATGAAGCGGCAAAAGCAAAAGCGAAAGCAATTGCAGTTGCGAAGGCAAAAGCAGCAGCAGCGGCGAAAGCGAAAGGTAAAACAGATGCTGGTAAAGAGGCTCCAGTTGAAGAAGTGAAACCTTCTCATAATCAACCATTGTTAGATGAAGTAAAGGCTTTAATTGAAAAAGAGTTTGGAGCGGATGTTATTGAGGAAGCAACTATTAATACGCTTTCTAAACATGATCCAACTTTTACAATTAAAAGGGATGCTTATTTTAAAGTAGCACAGTTCTTAAAGAATAATGAACAGCTACAATTTACTTATTTATCTGGATTACATGGAACTGATTTTGTTGAGTACATGGAAGTCTACTCTTACATATATTCATATAAACGTAAACATGGAATCGCTTTAAAAGTAAGAGCAGACCGTGAGCAACCTATTGTTGATAGTATTACTCCAATATGGGAAGGTGCAAACTGGCCAGAGCGTGAGACTTACGACTTACTTGGTATTCAGTTTGAGGGTCATCCAAAATTGGAGCGTATCTTACTGCCAGATAATTGGGTTGGCTATCCACTAAGAAAAGATTACGTTCAATTTGATGAGGGGGTGTAGGATAAGCCATGATTCGTACGGAAGAAATGCTATTAAATGTCGGACCTCAGCATCCAAGTACACACGGTGTATTTCGTCTTGTGTTAAAGATTGATGGAGAGATCATTAAAGAGGCGACACCTGTCATCGGTTATCTACACCGTGGTACAGAGAAAATCGCTGAAAATCTTCAATATACACAGATTATTCCATATACAGACCGTATGGATTATCTATCAGCAATGACAAATAACTATGTTATCTGCCATGCTGTTGAAACAATGATGGATATTATTGTTCCAGATCGCGCAGAGTATTTACGCGTTATTTCAATGGAATTAGGGCGCGTTGCTAGTCACTTAGTATGGTGGGGTACAAACCTTCTAGATATTGGGGCAGTGAGTCCATTCCTTTATGCTTTTCGTGAGCGTGAAATGATTATCAATTTATTAAACGAACTTTGTGGAGCGAGATTGACTTTTAACTATATGCGTGTTGGTGGGGTTAAGTGGGATGCTCCTGAAGGTTGGATTGAAAAAGTAAAAGAATTTATTCCTTATATGAGAGAGCAATTAAAAGGATATCATGATTTAGTTTCTGGTAATGAAATCTTTATTAATCGTGTAAAAGGTATTGGTGCATATTCACAAGAAGATGCAATTAATTTTTCATTAAGTGGAGCAAATCTTCGTTGTACAGGTGTTAAATATGATCTACGAAAAGAGGCTCCATATTCTATTTACGATCGCTTTGATTTCGATGTCCCAGTGGGAACAGTTGGCGATGCATGGGATCGATATATGTGCAGAATGCTAGAAATTGAAGAGTCATTAAAGATTTTAGAACAAGCTGTTGAACAATTCCCTATTGAAGGTGATATTTTAGCAAAAGTTCCTAAAATCATCAAGGCTCCTAAAGGTGAAGGTTACGTTAGAATCGAGTCACCGCGTGGAGAAATCGGTTGCTATATTGCAAGTGATGGAAAAAAAGAGCCGTATCGTTTGAAGTTTAGACGACCATCTTTTTATAATCTGCAAATTCTTCCAAAGCTATTAAAAGGTGAAAACATCGCAAACTTAATTACTATTTTAGGTGGTATCGATATTGTACTTGGGGAGGTAGACGGATAATGATAGAAAATCTTCTACAAAGTACACCGTCTTGGATAAATTTTCTCATCTATTTAGGCTTAGGCGTTATTTTTCTATTTGTAGTTTTAGGTTTCGTAACATTTGGAATCCTATCAGAACGTAAAGTAATGGGTTTCATGCAAGGGCGTATTGGACCTAACCAAGTTGGTGGACGTTATGGTTTACTTCAAACTGTTGCTGACGTATTAAAACTACTTTTAAAAGAAGATACAATTCCGAAAGCTGCAGATAAACCATTATTTATACTTGCACCGATCATCGCATTTGCACCAGCGTTTATGGTATTAGCAACTCTACCTTTCACAGAGAACTTACAGTTTGCTGATATAGGTGTAGGATTACTTTACTACATTGCTGTTTCAGGATTAACAACAGTTGGTGTTGTTACAGCGGGTTGGGCTTCAAATAACAAATACTCACTTATTGGTGGTATGCGTGCAGCAGCACAGATGATTTCATATGAAATTCCGTTAGTAATGAGCGTATTAGGTGTTATTTTATTAACTGGAAGCTTAAATTTAAATGATATTGTTAATGCTCAAGAGAATGTATGGTTCATAGTAACTCAGCCGATTGCTTTTATCGTTTTCTTAATTGCAGCTGTAGCTGAATTAAACCGTACACCTTTTGACTTACCAGAGGCTGAGTCAGAACTTGTAGCAGGTTATCATACAGAGTTTTCAGGATTCCGTTGGGCATTTTTTATGCTTTCAGAGTATGTTTACTTTTTTGCAATGTGTTCGTTAATTACGATTCTATTTTTAGGCGGATGGAAACCAATTGCGGGTCTAGACTTCATTCCTGGGGCTGTTTGGTTCTCTTTAAAATTTAGTGTAATTTTATATTTATTAATTTGGTTCCGTGTAACTTTCCCACGTTTACGTGCTGACCAATTAATGGAGTTCGGTTGGAAGGTATTATTACCAGTTTCATTAGCTAATATTTTAATAACTGCATTAGTAAAAAGCTTGTTCTTCTAAACAAATAGACCAATCTAAAGGGGTGTGAGTCATGATTGGGTTAGTAAAAGGTTTAAAATATACTCTTCAAAATTTAACGCGCGAGAAAGTGACGTATGATTATCCAAATCAGCCGATTCCGTTACCAGATCGTTTTCGTGGAATTCAAAAGTTTTATCCAGAAAAATGTATTGTTTGTAATCAATGTTCAGCAATCTGTCCAACAGACTGTATTACATTAACTGGAAAAAAACATCCTGATCCTACGAAAAAAGGAAAAATTATCGACACATACGATATAAATTTCGAAATTTGTATTCTATGTGATTTATGTACAGAAGTTTGTCCAACAGAAGCGATTATTATGACAAATAACTTTGAACTTGCTGAATATTCACGAGATGAATTGTTTAAAGACCTTCAATGGCTTGATGAAAACGATCAAAACATTCGAAAGGAGAATAAAGCATGAGTGGTTTTGTAGTTGCTTTCTTTCTTCTTTCTTTATCAGCCATTTTAGGTGGCGTAATGATGTTAAACTCAACGAAAGTTATGCATATGATGCTTTCACTTGTTTTAACATTCATAAGTATTGCAGGGATTTATGTCCTTCTATCAGCTGAATTCGTAGCTGTTGTTCAGATTCTTATTTATTCAGGTGCAGTAACAATCTTAATGATTTTTGGAATCATGTTAACGAAACATGATATTGATAGTGAAAAACCAAAAAGAAATTGGAGAAATATTGCTGCATTAATCGGTATTGTTGCATTTGGAGTCGTTATGTTTTTAGGTGTAAACGGACTTTCAATCGACGCATCAGATGTTGATTTAGCAACAAATAATACGAAAAATATTGGATTACAATTATTTACAAATCATATCGTGCCATTTGAAGTAATGTCTGTATTATTACTAATTGCTTTAGTAGGTGCGATTATTTTAGCAAAATCAGATGATTCAAAAGAGGAGGGTACGAAGGAATGAGTTCAGTTCCAATTAATGCTTATCTTCTTTTAGCGCTAATTTTATTTTGTATCGGATTATATGGTGCATTAACAAAACGAAACACAGTAATTATGTTAATTTGTATTGAGTTAATGTTAAATGCCGCAAATATTAATTTAGTGGCATTTAGTAAGCTTGGTGTAGCACCGTCTTTAACAGGACAAATTTTTTCATTATTTACGATTTCAGTTGCAGCTGCTGAGGCTGCAGTGGGCGTGGCAATTTTAATTGCATGGTATCGTCATCGTCAGACAGTCAATATCGATGAAGCTGATTCATTGAAAAGATAAATAGGAGGTGGAATTTGATGATGCAGTATGCTTGGCTTGTTCCGGTACTTCCGCTAATTTCCTTTCTAATCCTAATATTAGCTGGTACAAAAGGAAAGAAAGGTAGTGGGATTTTAGGAGCAACTTTAACAGGAATCTCATTCATCATCTCCTTGTTCGTCTTATTTGACCGTCTACAAGGGGATACAGTGCAGAAACTATACACTTGGTTAACAATTGGAAATATCGATATTCATGTTGGATATGTAGTAAATGCACTAAATTCGTTAATGCTAGTAATCGTTACGTTTGTTAGTACATTAGTACATATTTATTCAACAGCATATATGGAAGAGGATGACCGAATTACGGTGTTCTTCGCATATTTGGGCTTATTTACATTTGCGATGTTAGCACTTGTTATTTCACCTAGCATTCTACAACTTTATGTATTCTGGGAGTTAGTAGGCTTAGGTTCGTTTTTACTTGTTGGTTTCTACTTTTATAAAGAGGAAGCAAAAGCAGCGGCTAAAAAAGCGTTCATTATGACTAGAATAGGGGACGTTGGTTTATTTATCGGGATGGTACTTTTATTTTGGAAAACAAAGAGCTTTGATTTCGATCAAATTTTCAGTGTAATCCAAGGTGGACAAGTGAGTACGGGTATGTTAACACTTATTGCGATCTTGATTTTCGTAGGAGCAATGGGTAAATCAGGTCAGTTTCCACTTCATACATGGCTTCCTGATGCGATGGAAGGTCCAACACCTGTTTCTGCATTAATTCACGCAGCAACAATGGTAGCAGCCGGTGTTTACTTAGTAGCAACGACTTATCCAATCTTTATTGCTAGTGGAACTGCTTTAACGGTAGTTGCGATTGTGGGAGGATTTACAGCGATTTTTGCAGCGAGTATTGGTCTTGTGCAAAGAGATATTAAGCGAGTATTAGCATACTCTACAGTCAGTCAATTGGGCTATATGATGCTTGCATTAGGTGTAGGTGGTTATACAGCAAGTATTTTCCACTTAACAACTCATGCGTTTTTTAAAGCATTGTTATTCTTAGCTGCAGGTAGTGTTATTCATGCCGTACACACTCAAGATATCTTTAAAATGGGTGGATTACGTCAGAAAATGAAATGGACATCTACACTATTCTTAATTGGTACATTAGCTATTACAGGTGTACCATTACTATCTGGTTTCTTTAGTAAGGATGAGATTTTAGCTGCAACTTGGGAAAATGGCAATTACGTTTTATTCGTAGTAGCTTTAATTGCGGCATTCTTTACTTCTTTCTATATGTTCCGATTATTTTTCTTAGTTTTCACTGGAGAAGAGAAGACAAAAGGTGCGCACGAGTCACCAATGTCAATGGTCCTTCCAATGTCACTACTAGGGATTCTTGCAATATTTGCAGGTTATATTAATACACCATTCTTTGGTCGTCACTTAAATGAGTTTTTATTAGATGGAGCTCCATTTACAATTGCTGAGCATAGTCATGAGCCGGTTTGGATTATGATCGTAGCAACGCTTGTTTCTTTAGCTGGTATTACGCTTGCTTACAATATGTACGGAAGAAAAGTGAAGCAAACGAAACAAGAAGAAAATGGATTATTCTATGAAATTCTTCTTAATAAATATTATATTGACGAATTATATAACGGTTCAATCGTAAAAGGTATGTTTGCAATCGGACATGTAATGTTTGCTATTGAGCGTTTTGTAATTGAAGGGCTTGCAGTTCTAGTAAAAGGAATTGTAAGTAGTGTCGGTGGAATTGGTTCAAGGTTGCAAAGTGGTCAAGTTCAAACTTATGGATTTATCACATTACTTGGTCTTGCACTAATCTTATTAGCAATCGTTGTGACAGGGGGGTACAACTTATGATGTCTCATTTCTTATTATGGGTTGTTTTCTCACCTTTATTGGGATTATTACTAGTTTCTTTTGCTCCAAAGAATTCTTATAAGCTTTGGGCATTGTTGACTTCGGTTTTATCATTTGCAGTTACTATACTAGCTTATATAGCAGGTCAAAACCATTCTAGTTTAAAAAATTGGAATATTTCATATGATTGGTTTTCATTTGGAAAGTTTTTCGCAGGATCAACTAGATTGTTTCAAGTTAAGTTTGAGCTTGGCGTAGACGGTCTATCATTAGTGATGATTTTACTTACTGGTATTATCTCCTTAATCGCTGTTATAGCAGGTTACTCTATTAATAAAGGTTCAAAAGGCTTCTATCAACTACTATTTATTTTACAAGTAGGTATGTTTGGTGTATTTGCTGCTCAGAACTTAGTGTTATTCTTCTTATTCTTTGAATTAACGCTAGTTCCAATGTTCTTCTTAATTGGCAAATGGGGCCGATTTGATAGTGAACGTGCTGGGTACCAATTCTTAATTTATAACGGATTAGGATCTGCATTCTTATTATTTGTAATTGCTGTCCTATTTGCTCGCACAGGTACAACAAATTATGAAGTTTTAGCAAACATCATTCCAGCCGGACAACAAACAGTTAGTCCAATATCAGAGCATTTAAAAATGGTTCTATTAATTTGTTTATTAATTGCATTTGCAATCAAACTACCATTATTCCCGTTCCATCGATGGATGGTGAATGTTCATACTCAAGCAAATCCTGCTGTAGTAATCATTCACGCTGGTATCCTATTAAAAATTGGAACTTACGGTTTAATTCGTTTTGCTTTAGGGGTTTTCCCAGAGCAATTTGAAAAAATGTCGGTTGCTCTTGCGATTATTGGTGTAATTAATTTACTTTACGGAGCTTATATTGCTTTAATTCAAAAGGAATTACGTTCTGTATTGGCATATTCAAGTTTCTCACACATGGGGATTGTTATTATTGGATTAGCAGCAATGAATAGCGCTGGAATTCAAGGAGCAATTTTACAATCAGTATCTCACGGTTTAATTGCAGCACTTCTATTTTTAATAGTTGGCATGTTAGAAAACCGAGGTGATACTACTAGTTTTGACCGTATTTCTGGTCTTTCAAAAACAGCTCCAAGACTTGCCGGCTTATTACTTTTTGGCGGTATGGCATCGTTAGGTTTACCCGGTCTATCAGGGTTCGTAGGAGAATGGCTATCATTTGTCGGCCTTTTCCAATCTCATAAAGCAATTGCAACTGTAGGTACGTTAGGAATCATCTTAACTGCAGCTTATATTTTAAGAGCAATTTTACAATTAAGTTTCGGTAAAACTAGTGAATTTATTTCATCATTCACAGATTTGTCAAAACGCGAAGCAATCGCTTCAGTTATTTTAGTATTTGCGATTGTCCTGCTCGGTGTATACCCAGCTTTCGTAAATGATATGATTGTGTCATCAGTGGATTTTATCATTCAAGGGATTAGAGGTGTATAGAAGATGACATGGAAAGCATTATCTGAATTTCAATGGGGAACAATGGGTCCTGAGATTATTCTAGTAGCTGCTGCGCTTCTTCTATTAACTCTTGAACTCTTACTACCTAAAAATGCGAGTCGTAAAATAGTCGGTTGGATTGGTTTACTAAGCGTTGTTGGATCACTAGTATGGTTATTCACACTTTATTCACATAAACCAATAAGTCTATTAGCGGGATCGTTTAAACTTGATTCATTTGGGCTTCTTTTTAAAACTATTTTATTAATCGGGGCAATCTTAGTCTTATTACTTGCTCTTGGAGATAAATCAATTGCAGAGCGCTCAGAATACTACACATTGTTTATTACAGCGTTAATTGGAGCAATGTATATGGCTTCAAGTAGTGATTTAATCACACTATTTGTTGGATTAGAGCTACTTTCGATTTCATCTTATATTCTAGTTGGCATTCAAAAGAGAAGAGAAGGCTCTTCCGAGGCCGCACTTAAGTATGTAATTAACGGTGGTATTTCAACTGCAATAACATTATTCGGACTAAGCTATACTTATGGCTTAACAGGTACAACAAACATTACCGAAATGAATTTGGCACTTCAACAAGGAATTCCAAGCAGTAATGGATTTCTAATGATCCTAGCATTTGTGCTAGTATTTGTCGGGTTATCATTTAAACTTGCGTCTGTTCCGTTCCATATGTGGGCGCCAGATGTATATGAAGGTGCTCCAACACCTGTAACAGCATTCTTAGCAACAGTTTCAAAAACAGGTGGGTTTATTATCGTACTTCGCATCTTCTTAGCAATTTTCACGGGTGCATTATTGATGAAGGAACAAAAATCTGTATTTGAAGTAATGCAACCAGTTATTGCCACATTGGCCGCATTATCGATGATTATTGGTAATACAATTGCTTTAAAACAAAACAGTCTAAAGCGTATACTTGCATATTCGGGTATCGCACACGGAGGATATGTTTTAGTTGCATTTGTAAGTATTTCACCATTCATGTTTGAGGGAATCTGGTTCTATTTATTAGCTTATACATTCATGACAATCGGTATTTTAACAATTGTCTACAATGTACAGCAACAAAGGGGATCTGACTCATTATCATCATTTGCAGGGCTAATTAAAACAAATCCATTTTTAGCGATTACAATGACAATATTTGTGTTATCGCTAGCAGGTATTCCATTAACTGCAGGGTTTATAGGAAAGTTAAATATTTTCTTAGGGGCTTTCGTGCAAGTTAAAGGATATTATGTATTAGGTGGAATTCTACTGTTAACTACAGTAGTATCTTATTTTTACTATTTCGGCATCCTTCAAAATATTTTCTTTAGAAGTGGTGAGGAGCGTAAAGTTGTACTTCCTAAGACACATCTATTCGTTGTATTGGTTTGTGCTATTTTAACAATTGTATTGGGTATTAAACCATCTTTAGCATTAGATGTATTTCATAAGCTAGACATTGTGAAAGACTTCTTTATGGCGTAAAATATATTTAAATTAAAAGTGTAGGTTGATTCCTACACTTTTTAATTTGTAGAGAAAGTATAAAATTAGGTCTTCAGACTGGCAGAAGTTGCTGGCACTAAGAACACAAGGCAAACGAAAGTTTTTTCTATAAAAATCAAGCGAAAAGAGGACGTGAAAAATGGAAGCTTTAGTTGGGACAGAAGCGTTATTAGCAATAATTGTCCATTTATTTTTCATTATTTTAACTTGGTGGGCTTTAACAGCAATTAAGTGGGAGAGTGTTATGAAAAAAGGCCATGTCGCCCAAATTCGACTTTTTATGGTGCTATTAACGATCACAATTTCTTCTGCTGTAAGTAGTTTTTTCTTAGACTATCTTCAATATACAAGAAACATTACATATTTATTGAAATAATTTGTCAAAAAGTATGTTACGATGCATCGTATAAACCCCTCTCTACCTGTGAAAAATGGAAGTAAGAGAGGGGATTATTTATGAAAAAGACTATGTACTTATTTTTAATTACTATTACTTTTGCTTCTGCACTATTTTTTAATTGGGGTAAAATCGGTATGGCTGACACAGGTGTAGGCCAATTGAATCGTTTTGCAGACGTATTAAATAAAAAAGACATTTCGGTTACAAGTTGGAATTTATACGCAAGAGAAGCTAAAATGAATACTTCGGTGTCTAAAATAATCAGTAAATATAAAGAGGATTTTAAAAATTTTAAGTGGACGAAAGCTGACAATGGTAATAAAATAATTGGTACGTTTAACCATAATTTGGTCACAGAAAGAATCGTTGTTACATCTACTGGGAATAACAGCAGCTATGTAATTTATGAACTTAGTGGGACTAAATGGGACCAGCGTGCTGAAAAAGAAACGAATAAACTTATAAAGAACTCATTGGAAAATATTTTTAGTAAAGAACCTACTTTTTTTACTTGTATAAAGGGGACAATGGGTGGTAAACTTGAAGGTGTTTTGCAGGGTATAAAAAATGATTTTTTGGGGACTTTTAAAGCAACAAAAATTGAAGAAATAAAAGAAGGGGCATTCGTCTCTGTTTCAGCATATACTGAACAGTGGAATGACGCTCTGGTTGCAAATGGCAAAAAAATTAATTTACAAATTGCAATACGCGAAAACAATGTTGATAAATCAACGACAATTATTATTGGCACACCGATTATAACAGTAGAATATTGATAGATCTATTTTAGGACACGGAGGGGAAAAGTTTGGATAAAATCATTGTCCGTGGCGGGAAACAGCTTCAAGGCACAGTTCGTGTAGAAGGTGCAAAAAATGCTGTCTTACCAGTTCTTGCTGCAGCGCTACTAGCTAGTGAAGGAAAAAATATAATTCATGACGTACCAACTCTATCTGATGTTTACACGATTAACGAAGTTCTTCGTAATTTAAATACAGAGGTTGGGTTCAAAAATAATACAGTAACAGTCGATGCTTCAAAGGATTTACATGTTGAAGCACCATTTGAATATGTTCGTAAAATGCGAGCATCTATTCTTGTAATGGGACCTCTTTTAGCAAGAAATGGTCATGCACGTGTAGCGTTACCAGGTGGATGTGCGATTGGATCTAGACCAATTGAACAGCACTTAAAAGGATTTGAAGCAATGGGGGCTCAAATTACGGTTGGTAATGGTTTTGTAGAAGCAAAATCAAACGGTCGTTTAAAAGGGGCAAAAATCTATTTAGATTTCCCAAGCGTAGGTGCAACAGAAAATATTATGTCTGCAGCATCACTTGCTGAAGGAACAACAATTCTTGAAAATGCTGCAAAAGAACCTGAAATTGTTGACTTAGCAAACTTCATTAATGCAATGGGCGGTAAAGTTCGTGGTGCTGGAACAGGCACTATTCGAATTGAAGGTGTACCAACATTATTTGGTACAACTCATCACATTATTCCAGACCGTATTGAAGCTGGAACATTTATGGTAGCAGCAGCAATTACGAATGGAAACGTATTAATTGAAAATGCAGTTCCGGAGCATTTAAGCTCAGTAGTAGCGAAAATGCGTGAAATGGGAGTAACAATTATCGAAGAGGAAGAAGGACTTCGTGTAATTGGTACAGACAATTTAAAACCTGTAGACATCAAAACAATGCCTCATCCAGGCTTCCCAACAGATATGCAATCACAAATGATGGCACTTCTATTAAAAGCTAATGGAACAGGCATGATTACTGAAACAGTATTCGAAAATCGTTTTATGCACGTGGAAGAATTCCGTCGCATGAATGCAAATATTAAAATTGAAGGTCGATCAACTATTATTCATGGACCAAATGATCTTCAAGGAGCAGAAGTAGCTGCTACGGATTTACGTGCTGCTGCATCACTTATCCTTGCTGGTCTTGTTGTTGATGGATATACTCGTGTTACTGAATTAAAACATTTAGATCGTGGTTATGTAAATTTCCATGAAAAGCTTGCTGCACTTGGAGCGGACATTGAACGTGTAAACGAACCAAGCACAGCTGTAGAGGAAGAAACACTTAAAGATTTACAAGCGTAAACTAAAAACTAATTCAAATGCCTGGCACTTTGTGTTACCCCACAATAGAGTCGGGCATTTTTGCATTTTCATGCAACTTTCTACTATCAGTTATAGACAGAAACCTTATAAAATATTCTAAAAATAATAAAAAAATAATAAAATTTGTTAAAAGAATCTAATTTGAAATCAATCTATTATTTGTTCTAAATGCTTGTCCATATACATAAATTATCTTTAGAAAGGCAATTAGTTGAAAATTGTCATTTAAAGTTGTTTTGAAATGGATAGGAGGAAAATATGAAGTCATTTAAAACATTAATCACTGCAGGATTAACTACTTGCTCAGTCGTTATTATTATCCCTACATTGCTTGTTCTACCATTTCGTAGCCATACAGATGGTAGATTGGTTGATCAGCTACAGAAAAAAGCAAACCAAGTCGCAGCAGCGAACAAAAATGACAATCTAAGTATTGAAGTTTTTAGAACAAAAACACAAAAAGTTGAAAAACTACCAATTGAGGAATACGTATTAGGAGTAGTAGCATCAGAAATGCCAGCAAAATTTGAACCAGAAGCATTAAAAGCACAAAGTTTAAGTGCAAGAACATTTATCATCAAACGATTGAAAGAAAGAAAAGCACTTGATGAAGGTGGAATTGTTGATGATTCAGTTAATTTTCAAGTCTTTCAGGATCGCGACGACCTGAAGAAAAGATATGGTACTGAATACGATAAAAATATAGCTAAAATTGAAAAAGCAGTAAAAGCCACTGAAGGACAAATCTTAACTTACAATGGACAACCTATAACTGCTTCATTCTTCTCTACAAGCAATGGATACACAGAAAACTCCGAAGAATATTGGAAAAATAGTGTACCATATTTGAAAAGCGTACCGAGTCCTTGGGATTCCGTTGCTCCAAACTATATATCAAAAAAATCATTTACAATAAGTGATTTCGAAAAGAAACTTAATGTAAAAATTAATAAGTCAGACATAGGGAAAGTCACGTTGAGAACACAAGGTAAACGTGTAGAACAAGTGGCGTTTGGTAAAAAAACTCTCACAGGTAAAGAAATTAGAGAAAAACTAAACCTACGTTCAACAGATTTTTCATGGGAGCGTTCAGGAAATGAAATCATCATTACAACAAAAGGTTTTGGCCATGGAGTAGGTATGAGTCAATACGGAGCAAATGAGCTTGCTAAGCAAGGAAAAACATACGATGAGATTGTTAAGTATTATTATAAGGGTATCAACATAAAGAAGCTTGGTAAGAAAGATTATGATGTATTAGAGAAGCTTTAAGAAAGTTTCATTAGGAAAGACGAAAGACAAACCTCAAAAGGTCTGTTTTTTCGTGTAATCGCTAAGACGTTTTTCATGAAAAGAAGAAAATAAATTTAAAAAACACTCTAAATCGAACTAAGATTCGTCCATTTAGAGTGTTTTTTGATTTAGTATTTACTTTTGGAAATTAAGAAGTTTAATTGCAGAAATACCAGTGTTATTTGTAGCATGCAGAATCAATTTCAGTCTCTTACGATAACACTACAATTCACTTCTTTTCTTAGCCCTTACTGCTTTTGAGCATATTTATAATAAAAATATCCAACAAATGGACGTACCTTTATGTTTTTTACGTTTGATTTTTGCAAGTATACATAGCCAGCTTGGTAAACTGGAGCAATCGCAGCATCATCTAGTAAAAGGTCTTCAGCATTATGAAGGAGCTGAGTACGTTCTGTTTCGTTTTGTAAGCTGATTGTATTTGCTTTTTGAACAAATTCGTCATATTGAGCGTTTTTATAATTTAATACATTTAAAGCCGATTTAGATGTAAATAGCTCTAAATAAGTTGTTGGATCTGGATAGTCTGCACCCCATGTATCTAGAGACAGATCATAGTTTCCTTGCTGACGCAATTCGAATTTTTGTTGTGCAGGTTGTACGACAATATTAACTGTTAGACCTTTTAAATTTGTTTCTAATTGTGATTTTAAATATTCACCGATTTTACGCGATGTATTGTTATCACTTACTAGTAATGAAATTGTAGCTTTTGACTTACCACTTTCAGATAATGCTTCTTTAAAAAGTGATTTAGCCCCCTCTAAACTTACTGCAGAAGGGTGAGATGTTGAGCTAACAAAGTCCACACCTTTCGAGTTTTTTACTAAACCTTTAGGAATAATTCGATCAGTAGGAATAGATCCATCGTTTAATAGCGTTGTACTAATGTCCTCTTTATTAAAGCCATTTGCGATTGCCTTACGCACTTTTACATTTGCTAAAAATGGTTTTTTTTGATTAAAGCTGATGTAAGAGATTATCGGCATGGCTAGTCTATTTAATTCTTTATTCCCTTTATAACGATCGATAACATTAGAATCAATAATAGCTTGGTCAAGTTCACCCGTTTCATAGAGATTAACTGCAGTTGTTGTTTCTTTCATGATTTTAACGTCAATTTTATTTACATGGACATTCTTTTTATCATAGTATTGTGGATTTTTTGTCATTGTGAATCCAGCTTCATGATCCCATTTACTTACAACGTAAGGACCATTATATAAAGTTGTATTTGCTTCTAAACCATATTTGCTACCTTGCTCCTTAACGAATTTTTCATTTAACGGGAAGAACATCGGTAAACTAGTCAGTTGAATGAAATATGGAATAGGGCGTGCAAGTTTAATTTGTAATGTTTTATCGTCTAGTGCAGTTACCCCGAGTTTATCCACAGATAACTTTCCTTGGTTAATTTCTTTTGCATTTTCAATATCATATAAATCGTATGCAAACTGAGCTTTAGTATTTGGATCAACTGCTCGTTTCATTGCAAAAACAAAATCTTTTGCTGTTACTGGATCTCCATTTGAATAGTTAGCATCTCTTAAAGTAAATGTATAAACTTTACCATCCGTACTAACTTTATGTGACAAAGCAGCAGCGGGAACGTATTCTCCTTTTTCATTTGGCATGTAAAGACCTTCCATTACACTATTAAGTGCGTTTAATGATGGTCCATCTAAAGCTAGTGAGCTATCAAGACTTACAATATCTGAAGTATCCATTAAATGTAGCGTTTGATCATTTGACTTTGAAGCTACCTGATTTGATTGTTGTCCACAACCTGCTAGTGCCAATGTGAATAATAAAGTAATTAATATGAAGGTTTTCTTAGTAAATATCATTTTATTTTTTCTCTCCTTATTTTTGGGTACAAAAAAAGAGTCCCCGCCTTATAGAAAGGACGAGGACTCCCGTGGTGCCACCTTAATTAGTCTAAAAACGTTTAGACTCACTTTGCAGTATCAAAACAAATGAATTGAACTACCTTGTGACAAAAAGCAGTATCGAAACATGAGTTTGAATACCTGTCTCTTTTATCGGTGAGACGTCCGCCAAAGCCTACTGCATAAATAAATGGTTCGGTTTGGGTGCTCAGAAGCCCATTCAAAAATATGTCCGTACTGACTTGCACCAACCGTCAGCTCTCTGAAACTTTCATATAATCTACTCTTCTTCATCATCGCAAAAAATATATAATGACTGAAATAATTTTTTAAGTTTAAGTTTTTAATACATCGTACAAGCTTGTAAGGTGATTATATTTTGTAAAAAAGAAAAATGCAAGAAAAAAATTTTATTAACTTCATAATGAGGTTTATTAACTTATCCACAAATATTGTGTATAAACTTTGTGGAATTGTGGATAAATCGCTTTCATTTGTTAATATTTTTCTAGTTTTTTGTGGATTAATGTGAATTAGTTTGAAATTGTGTGGAAAAATAAGAATTTTGTCGAACTAAAAATTTCTAAATTGCGTATATAATTCCAGAAATCTGTTGACAATGATTGCAGAGGTGATAAGGATGAGAGAGGAACAAAACAAAAAAACTTCTCAAAGGGTTATTAAAATGTTAAGAAAGCGTTGGGTAGTACCAGCAATTTATTTAGTGAGTGCGGCAGTAATTTTGACAGGTGCGTTATGGTATCAATATAGTAATGCTCCAACTCCAACAAAAACTGAAACTACAGTTGATACGAGAGAGCCAGAAGCAATTCCAGCTTCACAGCCAGAAGAAAAATTAACTTATCCAGTTTCAAAGGATGCAACAGTGCAAGTTAAAAGTCATTATTATGATGACTCTGCTTCAAAAGATGAGCAACAAGCATCATTAATCCAAATGGATAATAATACTTTCACGATCAACACTGGTATGGATTTAGTTGATAAAAGTGGAAAAGAATTTGATGTGACAGCAGCTCTTAGTGGTACTGTTACAAAAGCTCAAAAAGATGCTGAGCTAGGTTATGTAGTTGTAGTTGAAAGTGGTAACGGATTAGTTTCATATTACCAAAGCTTAAAATCTGTAAGTGTTGAGCCAGGAACAAAAGTTTCACAAGGACAAGTTCTTGGAACAGCTGGAACAGCTTTAATTGGCAAAGAAAATGGCATTCATGTTCATTATGAATTACGTAAAGATGGTGTAGCAATTAATCCAGAGAAATACCAAGGACAAGATGTTTCATCAATTATTAGTTCTGAAAATACAAAAAGCGAAACAAAAGAATCAAATACAATGAATACTTCTGGTAATGTATCAGATGACAATAAAGAAGGTTCTTCTAATACTGATTCAGATGGAAATAAAATTCAACAATAATAATTAAGCAATTCACAAAGTGCCTAACACGTGGGAATCATACCCCATATGTGTTGGGCACTTGTTTTTTTCTGATAATTGTGCATAGTTAGACACCTTTGCTAATACAATGTTATAAACCCATCAAAGAGGTGTTTGAGGTGAGGAATCGTGGATTTTCTACCTAGTCAAAATAAATGTACCTCAGCAGGTCAGTCAGAGCAGGAAAAAGAGCAGCTTAGTCAGTCAAAACGAGTCTCATTTCACGCTTCTCACATCCATTTAGAGGAGGAGAGTAGTGTGCACGATTACATCAAAGAGAGAACGATCAAGATTGGGAAATATATCGTGGAGACGAAGAAAACAGTTCGTGTAATAGCTAAAGAGTTTGGAGTGTCAAAAAGTACAGTACACAAAGATTTAACAGAACGCCTACCGGAAATCAATCCAGATTTGGCAAATGAAGTAAAAGAAATTTTGGATTATCACAAATCAATTCGTCACTTACGCGGTGGAGAGGCTACAAAGCAAAAGTATCAAAAAGAAGACGTTGAGAAAGTAACTAAATAGGGTTTCTGAGCCTTGAAAACAAAATTAGAAATATTTAACCTCCTGTTCACAAATATTAATTACTAAAAGTAGTTCTTTATGGTAAAATTATATTTTGGTATGGAACGTATTCGGGGAACTGCTCATGAGTATAGTGAATAAGGAGGAGCCAAAAGGAATGTTTTCTAAGGATATCGGAATAGATCTTGGTACAGCCAATGTCTTAATACATGTTAAAGGTAAGGGAATCGTATTAAACGAACCTTCTGTAGTTGCAATAGAGCGTAGTAGCGGTAAAGTATTAGCAGTAGGGGAAGAAGCAAGCCGCATGGTAGGTCGTACACCTGGTAATATCGTAGCAATTCGTCCACTTAAAGATGGTGTAATTGCTGACTTTGATATTACTGAGGCAATGCTACGTCATTTTATAAATAAATTAGATGTAAAGGGATTCATGTCAAAGCCGCGTATTTTGATTTGTTGTCCAACAAACATCACATCTGTTGAACAAAAAGCAATTCGTGAAGCTGCTGAAAAGAGCGGCGGTAAACAAGTTTATCTTGAAGAAGAACCAAAGGTTGCTGCAATCGGTGCTGGAATGGATATATTCCAACCAAGTGGTAACATGGTAATTGATATTGGCGGTGGGACAACCGATGTCGCAGTTTTATCGATGGGAGATATCGTCACCGCCTCTTCAATTAAAATGGCAGGGGACAAGTTTGATATGGAGATATTAAACTATATCAAGCGTGAATACAAACTGCTAATTGGAGAACGTACTGCAGAGCAAATTAAAATTGAAGTAGGTACTGTTTTCCCTGGCGCAAGAAATGAATCAATCGATATCCGTGGACGTGATATGGTAACTGGATTACCTCGTACAATTACTGTACAATCTGATGAAATTCAAAGAGCATTAAGTGAACCAGTTTACTTAATCGTACAAGCTGCAAAAACAGTATTAGAGCGTACACCACCTGAATTATCAGCTGATATAATTGATCGTGGAGTTATTCTTACTGGTGGCGGAGCATTACTTCATGGAATAGATATTTTACTTGCTGAAGAGTTAAAAGTACCTGTTTTCATCGCTGAAGATCCAATGCAATGTGTTGCAGTAGGTACTGGAATTATGTTAGAAAATATTGATAAAATTCCAAGTCGTTACTTAAAATAAAAATCTCAAGCTATATTGCTTGATTACACACTGAAATCTCAAGCATAGAGCTTGGGATTTTTTTGTTTGGAATTTATTAGGAGTAGTTATCTTTGTAAGAAAAGTGTTTAGGTTTTGTAAAGTTAAGCTGAACTAGAAGGTAGTTAAAGTTTGATTAGAGAAAAGTGAAGTATCAACGTTTATAAGCTCCATTTAAAGTTTAAATTAAGTAATTGTAAAACGTGGATTATCTAAGTAAGGAGTACATATGATTTAATACTTAAAACACTTACATCTTAAAAAATTTTAACTAGCGTAACATGATCGAACTTCAAGATAAGTAGAGATACTAATTTTTATCTCTACAAAAAGCAGTAGACCTATAGAAATCAAAACTGAATTTGCAATTAAAAGTAAATGTTAAAACTTAAATTAATCTTCACTTTAGGCAGTGTTAAATGTTTTTTATCTTTACTGATTAATTGTATAGGAAGGGGATGAACCATGACGCATATAGTTGTTGCTGGTACGGGATATGTTGGTCTTACTACAGGGGTTTCATTTGCTACAGTTGGTTACAAAGTAACGTGTGTTGATATTGATGTTGAAAAAATTGAATTACTGCAAAAAGGAATTTGCCCTATTTTTGAACCGGGTTTGAAAGAAGCGTTGGTAGAAAATATTTTTCTTAATAAAATTGAGTTTACAACAAATTATAAAGAAGCTTATAGCCATGCAGATATCATATTCATTGCAGTCGGTACACCAGAACTTCCAGATGGAACAGCAAATTTGCACTATTTAAAAAGTGTTGCGAAAGAGATCGCAATTAATGCTAAAAAAAATTTAACAGTAGTTATTAAAAGCACTGTTCCAGTTGGAACGAATGAGGCAGTTAAGAGAATAATGTTGGAAAATGCTCCTCGATATTTAACGATTGATATCGTATCAAATCCTGAATTTTTAAGGGAAGGTTCTGCACTTTACGATCTATTTAATGGTGATCGAATTGTTATAGGTTCCGAAAGTCAAAGTGCAACGGAATTGATAAAGGAATTATATAAGCCATTTAATACGGCTATTTATACAACAGATGCAAGAAGTGCGGAAATGATTAAGTATGCATCTAATGCTTTTTTAGCTACTAAAATAAGTTTTATTAATGAAATTGCCACGATCTGTGAAAAATTGGATGCTAATGTTGATTATGTTGCTCATGGTATCGGGCTAGACCACCGAATCGGTTCAAAGTTTTTAAAAGCTGGAATTGGATATGGAGGATCTTGTTTCCCAAAGGATACGACTGCGTTAGTAAAAGAAGCTGAGCTAGTAGGTGTAGACTTAAAACTATTAAAATCTGTTATTACAATTAATAATCAACAGAAAATAAAACTTTTCGAATTAACAAAATCTCTTTTTGGAAATTTAAAAAATAAAGAAATTGCAATTCTAGGAGTTAGCTTTAAACCGAATACAAATGATATTCGACATGCACCTTCTATCGATTTAATTAATCAGTTCATCAGAGAAGGTACTAAAATAACAGTATATGATCCATATGCCTTACCTGAATTAAGAAAAGTATTCGGAGATTCCATAAATTATTCAGTTAATGTGAAGGGAGCTATTCATGAAAAAGAGGCCACATTAATTTTGACTGAATGGAGAGAAATCATAGAAACTGATCTCCAATTGTATGAGGAGTTAATGAAGCTTCCGTTAGTTATTGATGGACGTAATTGTTTTGAATTAACTAAAATACAAAAAAAGAATATCCACTATTACTCAATCGGTCGAAAGCCGGTGAATCCAATCCCACAGCTTATTAGTAAATAATTATAATAAATTATAGACTCTTTAATAGGAGTTGGACCTTTAAGTTGCTTGGATAAGACTGGCACTCCGGAGATCGAGTATTCTAGAAGGAAAAAATTATTATAACAAAAGTGAAGCGGGGTGTCTCATGAGACAGCCTTTTTTTTGTGTGCAAAATAAACCACATAGAAAACAATACATTAAATGAAATATTTTGGAAAAAGTATAAGAATATAAGCCATGATTATAGGGTGGTGGAAAAAGTGTTTAACTACAAAGAAACCAATAGTGCAGCTACAAATAAAAAAATTCCATTTCAAAATAATATATCCCGTTCTTTAAGTAAGGACATTTTAGAGAATATAAAAAGAATAAAAGATGATTTTGGAGATAGCTCCGACCTTGTGATTCGTCATGAAACACTTGGGGAAGGCATGCAGTATTCTTTTGCTGTGATTCATATTGACGGAATTTCAAATGAAAAATTAGTGAATGATGGAATCATTAATAAAATTGTTAATATTAATGCTGAAAAAGAAACAACGCTGTCATTAACAGATCTAGAGAATGGTTTAAAAAGCGTAATCGCCGTTTCAAGTTTAAAATCACAATCAAGCTATACAAATCTCCTATCAGCATTACTAATTGGAGATACCGTTGTTCTTTTAGATCATGATAGTAATTTCTTAGTTGCATGTACAAAAATGGTGCAATCTAGAAGTATATCAGAGCCTTCAACACAAACAGTAATCAGAGGACCAAAGGATAGCTTTACAGAAAGCTTACGTACAAATACTTCTCTAATTCGTAATAGAATTCAACACCCAGCGCTGCGAATCGAGTCAATGAAAATAGGTGAAGTAACGAGAACTGATGTAGAAATAATGTATATAAAAGGTGTTGTAGATGAAGAGTTATTAAGGGAAGTAAAACATCGTTTAGAGGCTATTAATGCAGATGAAATCTTAGAATCCAGCTATATTGAAAACTATATTCAAAATGACCAAAAGACTATTTTTCCTACAATGATTAATTCAGAGAGACCTGATGCTGTAGTAGGTAACTTACTGGAAGGACGTGTTTCAATTTTTATAGCTGGTACACCATTTGTCTTAATTTTACCAGCTACATTTACACAGTTTTTTCAATCTCCAGAGGATTATTATCAAAGCTCATATATTGGTACTTTTTTAAGATTGCTACGTTATATGTCCTTTTGGACTGCTTTGTTTGCACCTGGAATTTTCATTGCAATTACTTCATTTCATCAGGCAGTAGTTCCAACGGTTTTATTAGTAAGCTTAGCTGCTCAACGTGAAGGTGTGCCTTTGCCAGCTATTGTTGAAGCTCTTGGTATGGAACTAATTTTTGAAGTATTACGTGAAGCCGGAATTCGAATGCCAAGAGCGGTTGGGCAGGCGCTTTCAATTGTTGGAGCCTTAATCTTGGGGCAAGCAGCTGTTCAAGCAGGATTTGTATCTGCGTCAATGGTAATCATCGTATCAATTACTGCGATTGCTAGCTTTACGATCCCTTATTATAATATGTCAACAGCCGCTAGGATTCTTCGGTTTATATTATTATTGGCAGCAGCTTATATTGGTTTATTTGGAATTTTGATTGGCGGTTTAATAATATTATTACATATGTGTAGCCTACGATCTTTTGGAGAGCCATATTTTGCACCATTTGCTCCATTCCGTTTAAAAAGTCAAAAAGATACTATTTTAGTTGTACCTAGTCAAGGAAACACAAAAACCGTTAAAGAACAAAGATCTGGAGAATAAGTATGAAAAGAAAATGTATGATCTTAATTCTAATTACAAGTTTACTTTTGGTGAGTTGTTCTAATTATAAAGAATTAAATAGTGTATCGATTGTGGTAGCTATGGGTGTCGATTATTTACCTAAAGATAATAAATACAATATGGTTCTTCAAATTATTAATCCGAGTGCGATTGCCAGTGTTACTGGTTCAATAGGTACACCAGTTATTTCCATAGAACAAAAAGGTAGAACGATTTCAGAAGCGGCTCGAAACGTTACAAAAAGTGTTTCTCGATCAAATATATACTCTCATGTTGCACTCGTTGTTATTGGTGAAAACTTAGCAAAGGAAAAAACGTTGAACTATATATTTGATGTGTTTGAGCGGGATTCCAAAATACGTGTTAATATTCCAGTCATTATTGCAAGGAACGACAGTGTTTATCGAGTAATGAATAACTTGCCAGCTCTTGATAAATTACCTGCTAAGTCAATCGTAGGAAAAATTAAAAATACGTCATCTCTATTAGGGGAGAATCAAGAAATACAAATGCGCCAAGTAATATCAGCTCTTTCAAGTAGTGGTAGAGAACCAGTCATTAATGGTGCCACTTTAGAAAATGAAACCAAGACTTCTGAAACACTTGATAATTTTTCAAGTGTGAAATCATCCTATAACAAAATTGAAGGGCTAGGCGTTATTAAAAAAGGAAGGCTAGTAGGGTGGTTAGATGGCGCACCGGCAAAATCGGTACAAATAATTGATAATGCAATAAAAGAAACAAATATCCAAATAAAATGTAGCAAAAAAGAATATGATTCGATGGAACTCACACGTGTGAAAACGGACACGAAGATTAAAATGAAAGATAAAACACCAAAAATTCACATTAAGGTAAAAGCGATAGCTATTATTGATGAAGTACTTTGTAATGACAATTTTGATAAAGCAAACACACTAAAAAAATATGAAATATTAAGTGAGAAAGAGATAAAGAAAACCATAGATGAAGGAATTAAAAAAGCACAAGGATATGGGGCAGATATTTTTGGGTTTGGCGATAAACTTCATTTATCAGATCCAAAAGAGTTTAAAAAATATGAGAAAAGTTGGGATGACCAATTTCAAAAAGCTAAAGTAAAAATTGATGTTGATGTTCAAATAAATAATGTAGGTATGAGGAAAAAAGCTTATCCATTTTAGAAAAGAAGGGAATGCTAATGAATCGAAAATTATCAATTGGTGCCTACCAATTCTTTAGTATTATATTTTTATTTGAAATGGGGAGCGCTACACTAGTAGGGCTTGCATCTGGTGCAATGCAGGATGCTTGGATTAGCGTTTTAATAGCTTTGGTTACTGGATGCTTACTATTTTGTGTTTACATTAAATTATTTGATCTGTATCCCGAGTTACCACTTACGAGGTATATTCAATCTATTTTAGGGAAGTTTGCAGGCAAATTACTAGCAATGGTTTATATTCTCTATTTTATTTATATTGGAGCACGAGTTCTTAGAGACTTTGAAGAATTACTAGTGATTACACTTTACAACGCGTCCTCTCTTATTTCAATTGGTATTTTATTTATGTTTTTATGTATGTATGCGGTCTTTAAAGGCTTTGAAGTAATCGGTAGAGTATGTGAGTTTCTATTTTTCGTAATCATCTTCATAATTGTATCAATAATTGGTTTTGAAGTAATTGCTGGCTTAATAAAAACTGATAATTTAAGACCTGTACTAGAGACCGGTTGGAAAACTGTAATAAAAGAGGCTTACCCTTTGACCGTTACATTTCCATTTGGTGAAATGATTGTATTTACAATGATTTTACCTTATTTAAAGAAACAGGATTATGCATGGAAGGTCGGCATTCCTGGATTAATGTTTGCAGGTCTGCTTTTAACAGTAGTAACAATGCTTAACATTTGTATTTTAGGAGCAAATACGGTGGTGAGAGCCACTTATCCTATCTTAACTGCAATTAGTTATATCAATATTGCTGATTTTATTCAAAGGCTCGATTCAGTCGTCGTCATTGTTATTGCTGTAGGGGGATTTATTAAGATAACGGTTTTTTTCTTTTGTGCGATCATTGGAGCGGCAGATTTATTTAAAGTAAAAAAAACGGATACACTTACCTATCCAATTGCAGTAATCATAGTAATTTGTTCCGTATGGATGGCACCTGATTATTTAGAGCACTATAAAGAAGGGTTCGACATTGTACCTTACTATTTACATATACCTTTACAAATCATTATACCTACTGCTCTGTTGGTTATTGCAATCATCCAAAAAAAAGCAAAAACAAAAGAGAATGCAGCATAGAAACTCTAACTGCATTCTCTTTCGTTTTAATTAGAAGTATTTTGATTTTGTTCTTGATTTCGTTTCTTTTTTAGTTTTTTCATATACGATAGGACGATTTTGGCAACGCCGAATGGTACTGTAAAAAAGAAAATTAATACATAATCTTCACCTACTAGTTCTGTTTTGCTAAGTTTTATATTCGTAAGTAAGTGAGGAAACTGATCCCCGTTATATAAGTCGATCCCTTCCAATAAGCACATTTCTAGAATAAATAAACAAAGAAAAACCCAAAATACTTTCAATGTCCGCACCCCATTTACAATGACTAATTACTATTATTTTGGTATATGATGGCAGGGAATATACGAAAAGTTACGGGATCTTCAACAAAAGTCTATGAGCTTTTATCTGAAAATTTTTATACTGCTTAAGTTTCTTAGAGCTGAGTATTAAAACCGTAAAGGTTGAGAAATCGGTAAATCAATAAATGGAATAAAAAAGAGATAGATAAAGGCGATTACCTCTTTTATACCTGTCTTTTTGTATGGATTTGTATTTATAAACTAACAATCTTTTAAAAAATTTGAGCTAAATAATTAAAGTGCTGATTTATTATTTGAATTATGTTTGTATAAATTCGATTTGCGACTCTTTTGGATCCAGTAGCTAATTGATACTAATATGACCCACGGAACACCAATTTTCCAAGCTGAGTTCCAATCCGGTGAAAATGCCATAGTAATTAAAATACCACTAAGTAGTAGTATTCCGATCCATTGAAGAAATGGAAAGAGCGGTGCTTTAACTGGCAATGGCTCTTTATAATGAAGGTGAACGGTTTTTCTAAAACGAAGATGACTAATTAAAATCATAAGCCATACTAAAATTCCACCAAAGATTGAGATACCAAATAATTTATTAAATGTATCTGGGTAGTACATAGACAATACAGTTGCGATTAATACACCTGCACTTGAAATGAAAATTGCCGTTACTGGCGTACCATTTTTAGATAATTTACCGAATGATTTTGGAGCATAATCTCCACGAGATAAGGAGAATAACATACGTGATGTTAAGTATAAATTAGTATTCATACTGGAAAGTGCAGCAGTTAAGATAACAAAATTCATAATGCCAGCCGCATATCTCACACCAGAACTCTCAAAGACTTTTACAAAAGGTGATCCAGAAACCTCATGGACACCTGCTTGCATCCAAGGAATAACTGCAACGATGATTCCTAATGATAGAATATAGAATAAAAACAAACGGAGAACCATGCTCTTCATTGCTTTAGGAATTGCTTTTTTGGGATCTTTAGATTCCCCTGCTGTTACAGCGACAATCTCTACACCATAAAAACTAAAGATTGCCATAAGCACAGCCATCCAAACTCCTTTAAATCCATTAGGTAGGAAACCGTGCTGATCAGTATAATGATGAAACCCTACAGATTGCGAATGTCCAATTCCGAAAAGGAGCGAAACACCAAAAACTATGAATAGTACAATAGCCACAACTTTAATCATTGCAAACCAATACTCGATTTGACCAAAGTTGGAAACAGACCTGCTGTTCACAAGGACTAAAGCAATACCAAATCCAAGTGTCCATAACCAAACAGGAATACTTGGGAACCAATACTGCATGTACAGTCCAACTGCGACAGCTTCTCCACCAATTGCGATTACCTGTGCCGCCCAATATGTGTAGCGAATAAGGAAACCTGACCAAGGATTTAAATACATCTCTGCATAAGTACCGAATGAACCGGCTGTCGGGTGCACAACTGCCATTTCAGATAAACTAAACATCATGATGACTGCTATGAATGCAGCAATAATATAACTTACAATAACTCCGGGTCCAGCGTATCCAATTGCTATGCCACTCCCCATAAATAAACCGGTGCCAATTGCTCCACCAATCCCAATCATGGTTAGCTGTCTACTAGTTAGCGAACGGCTTAGTCCTCCTTCTCGTTCAATTACAGTTTTGTTTTCATTCATACTGTTTCGCCACCTTTCTTGAATTGTTTTCTATAAGTTAACGTCCAATCAACACTTTTTCCGGCAATCAGCATACTACAAAACGTGAGGAAAGTTCGCTGTAATCCTTCTCCGATTAAGGAACACAAAAGGACAATTCCATTTATAATCATCATCGTTTTCCCAATAGAAAAATTTGGGGATTTTCTATTGATTACTACACTTGCTATATCAAGTCCTCCAGTTGTACCACCTGCTAAAATCACGATCCCAATCCCGATTCCTGACAAAATCCCACTGAGTATACATCCTATTAACGGAAGATGCGGGCCTGGTAGTGATGAAAAGAGAGTTAAGAAGAATGATAAACTACACATTCCGAGTAAACTAAGCAATGCAAATGGTACTCCAACTGCTCGGTATCCAATTAAAAATAGTGGTATGTTTAATAAAAAGTAAAGAATCCCTAGTGGAATAGGTATAAATCTAACAAGCAACATACAGATACCACCAAGTCCGGGAGCCACAATTCCATTTGGCACCTGGAAAAAATAATAGGTAAGTGCGACCAAAATTGTTCCGACAATTACCATAATTGATTTTTTGAAATATAGTTTTTCGTTAACTTTTCCTAATTGCATAAGCAATTTCCTCAATCGCGCGTACAACTTCATCTTCTGTATTGTAGAAATGAGGAGCTACACGTAAAACGTCATTTCGGGCAGAGACAATTATTTTTTTTGTTTTTAAGTATTGCTCAACGACATTAGCTTGTTCTACTCGAATGGCAGTGTTACTACCTTTTATTGATAAATCTGTAGGGCTAACAACGGTCAATTCGAGTGAGTGCGCTGTTTCAATTGCAACAGTAGATAAATAAGATAGATAATCCTGAATGGATGGAACACCAATTTGATTTAATAAAGAAATTCCTGCTTCAGCTGCATAAGCGTTAATCATCATTGGAGTTCCAGTATCAAATCTCCTTGTCCCTTCCGCATAATCAAGAAGATGCTGATCAAAAGCAAATGGATTTACTCGACTAAACCAACCAGTCGTTGGGGGTTGGAGAGTCTCTGCTAACTCTTTTCTTACATATAAAAAGCTAATCCCAGGTATACCAAGTAAAAACTTTTGTGCACCTGTTGCGAGTGCATCGACTCCCATTTCCTTTACATCGATTGGAACACTTCCAGCAGATTGATAAGCATCGACAAATAGTAGTGATCCATTCGCTTTGGTAATGTTTGATATAGCTTTGATATCCTGAATAAACCCATTATAATAAGACACATGTGGGACAGATGTAATAAGTGTGTTTGAATCCACTGCTTTTTCAAATTGTTCGATTTGAATTTGATGAAGGTCTTCATTTAAAAACGTGACGTTTGCGCCACGTGGTACTTGTGATAGCCAAACGTGACCAATGCATGGGAAATCAATATCTGTTGTAACAACTTTATTTCGACTTCCAGTAAAATCTAGCGACGCAGCGAATGATGAAGCGGCATCAGATACGCTAGATAACACCGCAATCTCATCAGGAGAAGCATTTATTAAAGTAGCAAAGGCGACTTTTGCTTCATATACTTTGTCCATCCATCCTTCCCAGTCCATACCTTTTTCGGTCCAGCTTGTAAGGTAAGATTGAATACTTTCTTTGACCGGTGATGAGATTGCACTTTGGGAACAACTTGATAAATGAATTGTTTCAGATAAGGTTGGAAAAAGAGAACGCTTCTCTAAAAATGGGCTAGTCATATTAAATTCATCCTTTCGCTGTTTTGATAGCGTTTTCATTATTTGATACATAATTAATTTGAGGTGACATATGAATCATCAATCCTTATGGTTTGAACAAGGCGAATGGACAGCAGCACATTTTCTTAAAGTAAGTAAAGAACTGTCATTCTCACGTGAAGTAGTATTATTCCAACAAGATGAAAATCATCCATTTGTTTATCTCGTCCTTGAAGGGCGAATTCGTATTTACTTGTTATCACCTAATGGAGCCGAGCGCCATTTATATATCGTAGGCTCTGGTAATCTAATTGGAGAATCAAACGTATGGGCAGATGAAGCATATGGATATAACGCATCTACCTCGTCAATCGCACGTGTCCTTCGAATTCCAAAATCAACGTTTCGTGATATCGTCATGAGTGAGCCAGAACTCATTCTTAAAACGCTAAGATCGCTAAGTAATAAACAATCAGCTCTACTTCTTCAAACGAGGTTAATGAGTTTTTCAGATGTAGGAGAGCGTGTCTTAACAATGTTGCGCCAATTAGCATCCTCATATGGTAAGGAAACACCTAAGGGTATAACAATTACGATTCCATTCACTCACCAAGAACTAGCTTATGTAGTTGGTTCATCACGTGTAAGTGTGTCCTATGTAATGAATGAATTATGTGAAAAAGGATTCATTGAGAAACAAAATGGGCGATACACACTGTTGTCCTAAAGAGCAGCATCTCTTTCTTGTTCTAACTTAATGATAAAAAAATCAGTTCCTTTCGTCTGTCAAATACTTTACAAAATTTCTAACTTTTATAAATTTTCTGTAAATATGACAGATGCCCCTTTGCTTATAGGTGATCACTAATAACTGGACTTAAAAGTAATAGTTAACATATGAGTTCTATGATTGGTTTAATTGACTAAGAAACTGACCGTTTTAGCTCTTATAGAGTAATTGGAGTAATATTACTAAGCAAATGAGCGGTTCCATTATTGGTTTGCGTTAACATACAAAATAAGATAGTATTATATTTATAGCGCATAGAAGCTGGTCTTAAGACTTGCTTCTTTTTTATTAACATACTGAATCTTTACAAATGGAGGACTACATAAAATGTTAGATATTAAAGCAATTAAAGAAATTCTTCCTCATCGTTACCCATTTTTATTAGTAGATCGTATTATTGAACACGAAGAAGGTAAACGTGCGATAGGTATTAAAAATGTAACTGCTAACGAAGAGTTTTTTAACGGTCATTTCCCTGATTATCCTGTAATGCCAGGGGTATTAATTGTAGAAGCACTAGCACAAGTTGGAGGAGTTGCGGCGTTAAGCCTTGAGCAAAATAAAGGAAAACTAGCATTATTTGCTGGTATCGATAATTGCCGCTTTAAAAGACAAGTAGTACCAGGTGATCAGCTAAGACTAGAGGTTGAACTAGTGAAAATGCGTGGACCAATTGGTAAAGGTAAAGCAGTAGCAACAGTTGACGGACAAATAGCTTGTGAAGCTGAACTTACATTTGCACTTAAATAAATAGAGTGAATAAAAAAGAAGCCTATTTTTTGAAAAAATTAGGCTTCTTTTATTAAGTAATAATAGTAAACTATAAGGTCTGAATAGAATTAGTAGAAGTAGAATTAATTGTAATTCAGGTGGCCACTCTCCAAATAATCTCAGGTAAACTGATCTGCAATTAAGCTAGTGAAACCTGTGAATCATGCTATTTCCCAGCAGACACTGCAGATTTAATTGAAGTTCAATAAAAAATTTTTATTAACTGAATAGGTTATTTTTATTTCTTTCTCCACTCTATGGCTTTTCGCTCTAATTCCTTCACAAAAGCATCTTTACCGTCCATATAACTATAAATATCGTTTGGAAATTTTTCAGCAAGCTGCCCTTTTAATTCTCCATATGCTTTCATCTCATCCTCATGTGCTCTTAAATAAGCAGGCACTGCAATATGACGCTCAATTTCTTTTTCATTATCAAACTGATACATATGCATTTGGTGGGTACGATTCTCGCCACCTTTTCGGAAGTATCTTCTACCTGGAAGACCGAACTCACCAAGTCCCTCATAACCAATTTCAGCCAATTGATCATTATACTTGTCTATGTTTTCTATGTTTTTAACGACAGGTAACATATCAATAATCGGTTTGGCTTTTAAATTTGGAACGGATGTACTACCAATGTGATGAATCTCAATAAGCTCATTTTTTAAAATTTCACGTATACGGTTAGCTTCTTCTTGGAAAAGATTTTTCCAATTTTCATCATGGTTTTTGACAATTACGTTCATTCCAGTATTTGTGCCCATAATATAGCCTCCAATTAATAGAAAATGGGATTATCTTTATACAATAATCCCATTTTCTTTCATATTAAACACCTAATAAATCAACAAGCTCATCCATAGACAATTCTGTAATCCACTGTTCGCTCGTTATGATTGTGTCGTTAAGTGATTGTTTCCGTTGTAGCATTTCATCAATTTTTTCTTCTAGCGTTCCGATCGTGACAAATTTATGGACTTGAACGAATTTTGTTTGTCCTATTCTGTATGCTCGGTCAGTCGCTTGATTTTCAACTGCTGGATTCCACCAACGGTCAAAGTGCATTACGTGATTTGCTGCTGTTAAGTTTAATCCTGTTCCACCAGCTTTGAGTGAAAGAATAAACACTTTTACATCGCCGTTTTGAAAGCGAGAAATCATATTATCACGAGCTGTTTTAGGAACGCTACCGTTTAGGAATAATACTTCTTCACCAAATTTTGCTTGGATTGCCTCTTTTAGCATATCACCCATTCTCACATATTGAGTAAAGATTAGACAGCTTTCCTTTTGTTCAAGGATTGGGTCTATTAATTCGAATAATCGTTCAACTTTGCTTGAGCGCTCTTCGAATTCAACAAGCTGTGATTCCTTTAAGAATAAAGAAGGGTGGTCACAGATTTGTTTTAATTTATTTAGCATCCATAAAATGCGGCCTCGGCGTTCGATACCAGTTAATGTATCGATTTGTTTTAAGCTGTCTTGAACAACTTGCTCGTATAATGCCGCTTGTTCAACTGATAACGGACAAAGCATCTTTTGTTCTTGTTTTGGTGGAAGATTTAAAGCAACATCTTCGTCTTGCTTAGTTCGTCTTAGTAAGAAAGGTGAAATTAGACGATGAACAGCATTTATCTTTTCTTCATCTCGGTCCTTCTCAATAGGGTTTACATAATTGCTAGCAAAACGGTTTAGTGAACCAAGATATCCTCTATTTATAAAATCAAATATTGTCCAAAGCTCCGTTAAGCGGTTTTCCATTGGAGTACCAGTAAGAGCAATGCGGTGCTCAGCTTTTAACCCACGAACTGCGCGAGACTGCTTTGTCGTTGGGTTTTTTATGTTTTGAGCTTCATCAAGAATGATACTTTTCCAAACATATTGCTTTAGGTCTTCATAATCTAACACGCTTAAAGCATAGGAGGTGATGACAATATCGACATCTCTCATTATTGAAAATAAGTCTTCACCTTTTAATCGGCTACCTCCATAGTGAACATGAACAGTTAAATCAGGATAAAATAATTCAATTTCTCGTTTCCAATTGTTGATAACAGAGGTAGGGCAGACAATCAATGATGCTCCTCGTTTTTCTTCGTTTTCTTTACGATAAGCCAAATAAGAGATCGATTGGATTGTTTTACCAAGCCCCATATCGTCAGCAAGTAGTGCACCAAATCCCATATTTTTCAAATGAACTAACCATTCGAATCCTTTTTGCTGATATGCTCGTAATGTTGCTTGCAGACCATGAGGAACAATAAGCTCAGGAACTTCTGAAATGGATGTTAATCGTTTAGTTAATTCTCGGAATACATCATCTACTTCAATTTCAACCTCGGCAAAAGGTGAGTGATCGTCCTCAGGTTTTTCAGTCCCTTGTAGTAGCTCATGTTGAAGAACTTCGTGAAATCTAAGTCCTTGCTTTTCAGCCTTTGCCATCATTTTCTTCATACGTGCAATAAAAGCAGGGTCAAGTGCTATCCACTGACCGTTAAATTGAATTAAACGTCTTTGATTTTCAACAAATTGTTGGAATTGTTGTTCTGATAGCTCCATTCCATTTGTAGAAATTCGCCAGTTAAAATCAACTAATGTTTCCATATTAAAAAATGAATTTCCAGCAGGTTTACCTTTTACACTTGCTTTTAAAGTCATCTTATTTTGTTTTAAAGCTTGCCACCAACTCGGTAAAAGAACTTGAATATTTGCGGAAAGTACTTTTTCACTATCCTCTGTTAAAAATGTCCAAGCTTCTTGTTCACTTAAAACTTCTTTTGGCTTATGATCATCGATTAAGTTTGGTGCTAATAATCCTACTCCTTGGAACGTTCGATCTAAATACTCAGCATAAGAAGAATGCTTTTTATGTAATGATTCGTGTCCGTTATATTCATAAGGTTTTATCGTTTTTCGCTCATCAATTAAATATGTACGAAGATTCCAGTCATCATGTTCACTCATTGGCTCTTCAAGTACTAATCGAATTGAAAATGGAACATCATCGTCTCTTAGCCCGATTTTTACATGCCAATCGTCTTCATCAATACTATGTGTGAGTTGCTGTTTTATATAACTTGGATTGTGATACAAGCCCCTAGCAATATCCCAGCGTTTAGACTTTAATGTTTCTATTTCAAACTGCTGTTTAATTGCAGAAGAAACCAATTCCTGTAAAGTTGGTTCTAATTGTTCAAATCCATCAATTTTCCATAGCTCTTCACCAGTCTGATAATGAGCAAAGCTTGGCGAAACGTGGCCCTCGTTAAAATCATCATATAAACGTGAGATTACCGAATGAAACTCACTTGCTTCATCTAAATAAGTAATCTCTACTAATGAGTTTTCTTGGTGTTCTCTAAAAAAAGTAAGTGCTTCAATTGGAGTTAAAAGAATTCCTTCAATCTGACCGACTCGGGTCGGCTGCAATAATGTCCCATAATATGAAGGTTCATGCCATTGAAACACTAGATGCTTCCATGCGGTTACCGGTAAAATGACACCGTGACTTTGCATTCCATAAATGAGTAAGCCTTTTCGCTCGACCCATTTTACGGCAATACTAAGATTTGCTAGTCGCTTCATTGACTAATTTTCCTTTCTTTAATTCCTCTTGAAGTGCACGTAAACGAATAAATTGAGATTCAACATACTGAATATAGTCTTCCCACTCATTCATGCGCTTTAATTTTTTATAATTTGTTCTTAGTTTCTTCAAATATCGAACAGCTATTTTATAGTTTGCTCGGCCTTTTAACTCAATGTAATAAAGAACTAAGTGATGGTATATAGGTAATACAGATTGAGGTGAGTTCTTATGTACTTCCTGAAGGTCATGTTTATCAATGTAATCAGGATTGTAAGAATATAAGTGCATTTGCAGCTCAGCCCATCGTTTGTATTCTCGATTATGCATTAAATAATCAGTGTACTGCATCACACTATATGGAAGTAATGCTTGATAAACTACTTCTAGCCCGGCGGTTTCATTAGTGTAAAAACTATTGTACTCATAATTAGTAAGGAAATGTTTCGCAAAAGTAGTTTTTGCATATTCATCATCGCCATTTTTTAAAAAGTGTAAAAGCATCTCGTAATACAATGGTAAAAATAATGTTAGCCGATCTGTTTCATTGTTTTTTCGAAGACTTTCTATCCAGTAGGAAAAACAATAGAGAGTACGTTCATTATTGCTGTATTGCTTTATAATGGACAGCATTGTTTCATCTTCTTTTAATAAATAATATAGATGAGCTTTTCCTAAATCTGCATAATAGTTATCCTCAACCTTTGATAATGCTTCTAAATCCTTATATAAAATCTTTGGACTATTTAATAGCTCTTTATATACATGGCGAAAAGAGTTATATCGAGGAACTATACAAAGATTTCTCTCTAATAAAAGAGCCTGTAACTGCTCACGAAGAACTTCTTCGTACTGAGTAGACACGGAACCCCCAGTTAAATTATGTAATTGTCTACTTACTGCGTCAATTTGATTTTCTAGCATTGTCATTTCGCGTGGTAAATGCGCATTGTCGTAAACTGTACTTTGAATTTCGATTTGTCCGACCATTTTATTCATTGTAAAAATTGATGCAAGTAACTGATATTGTAGCTTTTCCTTTTCTTGACGTGGTTGTTGATTCAATAATCCATGATAAAACCGTTCATATAATGGATATACAAAATAAACATCTTGGTAAAATGACGTTCTTTGCTGTTCTATATACTCCTTATACTTTTGCTCAAATAACGCCACTGTCTCTTTCGGTCGATCCTGCTCAAACATACTCATTTGATCTAGCAGTTGGCGACCAGTCATGATATTCGGGATACTTTTTAAAGAAGACTGCTTAAACTTCCTCATAAGATCTCCGACTAAAGAAAATGAAGCGGCAGCATAGCAAAGAAGTGCAATTTGATGTTGGCATGGAGGAGCTTCGTAGCAATCACATCCATTTTGATCATGGTTTTCAATATGTAGAATTGGTAAATGAATTTGATCCCCTTCTTCGACAACACCAACTAGGCGACCTTCGCGAACCGAAACATTATATACTTGACCTAGTCGATACAACTGCAGGCCAGTTTCAACAAGCTCAGCATCCCTCGTATTTTGAGGAGAAAGCTTTGAAAAAAGTGAATATGAAAGTTCATAAATAATATCTTTATTTAAATCACGCTGAAGCATTCGATGCCTCCTTACTCGAAACATTCTTAATGGTAATTATACCCTAAACAAATACGATACACATAGCCGAAAAGGGAAAAATTGAAAGTTGATTTAGATTGTTACTATTAAGTCGTAATTAAGATTTTTGAATCATAAATAAAAACAGTGGGAAGCAATTAAATTTCGGGAACGCAAATCAAAATTGTGAATGGCAATTAAATTCCGGGAACTTCAAATAAAAAGTGAGAATCCGCAATCAAAATTCGGAAACCACAAATAAAAAGTGAGAATCGCAATTAAAATACGGGAAACGCAAATAAAAAGTGAGAATCGCAATTAAATTCCGGGAACGCAAATAAAAAGTGAGAATCGCAATTAAATTCCGGGAACGCAAATAAAAAATGTAAATCGCAATTATATTCCGTGAATCGCAAATAACAAGCGAGAATCGCAATTAAATTCCGGGAATGGCAAATAAAATGTAAGTCGCAATTAAAATTCGGGAATAGCAAATAAAAAGTGAGAATCGCAATTAATATTCGGAAATCACAAATAAAAACTGGAAACCGCAAATAAAAAACATCAAATCAAATATATATGTAAAATCCTCATAGTTTTAACTAAAATCTATAAAAAAATACCTATATTTAAAGTAAAAAACGTAACGAGAATGGGTAAGCGTGTAATACAATTTTAATATGCAATGAAAATGCTAATATAATAAAATATTAATATAGTAGACAATTAAAATAAGCTCCCCATTTAGGGAGCTTTTCGTCTGTTATGAGTAAATAACAATTACTTACATATACACAATTGTTTTTAAGTAACTAGAGAGGTGAAGGGATTGAAGAAAGGTTATATTAGTTTAATTGTTTTAGTACTTATGTTTAGTATGTTTAAAGATGTATTTGCGGAAACAAAAGCTGTAGACAAATGGGTTATAACTCTAAAACCTACAGAGTTGACCATTCAGAGTACTGGAACTGGAGGAACAACCGGTGGCACAACAACTGGAGGAACAACAGGAGAAACAACCGGCGGAGCGACAACAGGAGAAACAACCGGCAGTGCGACAACAGGAGAAACAATCGGAGGAGCAACAACAGGAGAAACAACCGGAGGTGCAACAACCGGAGAAACAACCGGCGGAGAAACAACTAGTGAAGCAACCGGCGGAGCAACAACCGGAGGAGAAACAACTGGAGGAACAACTAGTACTACAACTACTACAATAACAATACCAGCAAACGTTAAGTTAAAAGTAGATAAAGAGGAGAATGACCTTTACTATGTTACTTATAATGGGAATGCGGGGACTATATTAAAAAGTGCTGTCCGAAATGCAACTCCATGGGAAATCTACCCAACGGCGAAAGTCTTTAAAGTAACCAACGATACACCTCTATTATTAAATGAAAATGGTAAATTAGTGAATAGGGGAACAGTTAAAGCAAATACGGTTTTTAGTAAAACAGGTGTGAAGGATCAGTATTTAATGATCCAATATTCTAATCAAACTGCTTATATTGATAAAAATAAAACAATTCCTTTACCAAATGAGACATTACCTGTAATTAGTATTGTGACGCAGCCTGTTAAAATTACGGCGGGTGTTGCAGTGCGAAATACTAAAATTGTCTTCCCGCGTGATCCGAAACCAACAATGGTTAACGTACCTGCTAAGCAAAAAATAGTAATTGATTCAGCCTATTCCTCTTATTATGTCGTTAAAGTTGGAGGACTTAAGGGGCTTATCCCTAAAGCGGATATTTCGTTAAAAACCTATAACTATGTTGACCCAAATGGTGATTACTCATATGAAGAATTGACAGCGGATTTACAGGAACTGAATGCATGGTATCCTGGATTTACTAAAGTTGAAACAATTGGTAAATCGGTAGATGGTAGAAATTTATATGCAATTAAACTAGGTACTGGGAAAACTGAAATTAGTATTAACGGTTCGCATCATGCTCGTGAGCATATGACAACAAATGTCATAATGGAAATGCTTGATCAATACGCTAGTGCGTATGAAAAAAATACAAAGATTTCTGGTTTTGATGTAAGAAAAACCTTATCTCAAACGTCTATTTATTTTGTACCAATGGTTAATCCTGATGGTGTAATGCTTGTACAAAAAGGTGCGAGTAGTGCAAAAAATCCAAATCAGGTCATTAAACTAAATAATGGTAGCAAGAATTTTAAAGCTTGGAAGGCAAATGTACGTGGCGTAGATTTAAATCGTCAATATCCAGCTGGGTGGAATACGATTTCTGGTAATAAGTCAAAGCCTGGCCCTGATAACTATAAAGGTACGAAGGCCCTAAGTGAACCAGAAGCTAAAGCTTTATATGATTTCACTAATAAACATTCATTCAAAAATACAGTTGCATACCACTCATCAGGAAATATTATTTTCTGGCATTATAATCAATCAGGAACTCAAATGGCTAGAGATAAGGCAATTGCTACAAAATTATCGAAACAAACAGGCTATAGTTTGGTCGCTCCCGCAAAAGGTGGAGGCGGTGGATATAAAGACTGGTATGTTGCTGCAAAAAAACGACCTGGATTTACGATTGAAATTTCTCCTTATGTAGGGAACAAACCAGTTCCAAATAGTTACTTTAGTAGTATTATGCAGAAGAACTTACCAGTTGGTTTAATACTTGCTAACGAAAAGTAAAAAATCACATTTTTTAAAATAGAATTAATAAATTTAATTATTCTTCGTGCACAATTTGTTTTTCATTTCATTTTATGTTAAGATAGGAACATACTTAATAAGAAATTGGTTAATTCAATTCATGTGTTAAAAGGGACGAATTTTCATCCTGTTATAATGTGTGTATTTTTTCTTAACAATACTCATTAAGTGTAAAAAAACAGGTATATATGGAGGTTCGTACAATGAACACAGGTACAGTTAAATGGTTTAACGCAGAAAAAGGTTTCGGATTCATCGCTGTTGAAGGTGGAGACGATGTATTCGTACATTTCTCAGCTATCCAAGGCGACGGTTTCAAATCTCTTGAAGAAGGCCAAAAAGTAAGCTTTGAGATCACTCAAGGTAACCGTGGCGCTCAAGCTGAAAACGTAGTTAAATTATAATTTCACTTCTGAGTGAATAAAGGGCTGCTAGCATATTTGTTAGCAGTCTTTTTTTATTTTGTTTGGAGAAGTGAAGTGGTAATGGCGTCGACTGCAAATAAAAATGCCACAACCGCAAATAAAACAGTCAAATCTGCAATTAAAAAAAGAAAAACAGAAAAAATTACTAAAACTGCAAATATCAGCCAGTTTTTCTTTTATAATTGTATCAAATCAACCAAAATGGTTTGTAAACTGATGTGAATTTAATAAAATAATCAATTTTACCAAAAAAACACAAAAGGTGGTCTTATAGCTTACATTCATATTTTGATCAATTGGTCCTCTTAGGTATTCATAAAGTAAAAAAAAGAGCTTAAGTAAGCTCCTTTTCTTAAATACATATTTATTTTAATGCAGAATCAATTAATTCGGTTGCTTCAAGCTGTGATATGCCTTTAATTAAGCTAAGTTCACCAACAAACATGCGTTTAGCCATGTCTAGCATTTCTCTTTCACTAGGATTTAAAGGTTTCTCCCTGCCTTGAAGCGTTAGATCACGTACAACTTGAGCACCAGCGAGTAATTCGCCAGACTTTAATTTTTTCATGTTTAAATCATATTTTTGTTTCCAAGATAAGGAATCGTCGGGAAGACCATTTGAAAAGTCATCTAATACATTACTTAAATGTTCTTTGTCTTCGACTAAACGAATTTTCGTGTTTGACACTTTCCCTTGAGGGACCATCAATTTTAAATTGCTAGATGGTATGTTGATTATATAGTACTGTTGTGTTACACCTTGTATAACTTTCTCTTCGATGGAATCAATTACTGCAGCTCCCTGCATTGGGTAAATAATTTGATCGCCAATTTTGAACAATGTACCCACCTCCGAAAATTCTTATAACTTAAGTATAACATTAATAAATGAAATAACAAAATTTATATGATAACATTTGTAAAATAAAACTGTCAATATTTTATGTATATTTTTTTACTTTTTTGGGGAAAAGATGAACATGTCATATGGTCGTGGACATAATATGAAGAAAGAGACTGTCGAAAGGAGGTTAGGTTACTAATGAATTTTCGTGTAGTTATTTTTATCGTTACAGTACTTACTTTTTTTACAACGACCACCGGATGTAGCCAACAAGAGCAAAGAGAGCTAGAAAAGCTTCCCGATGGCGTACTACTAGCAGCATCTGAGCTTTCTTATGAAGCATTTCTAAGTAAAGAAATAGGCAATAGCTTAAGGGAACATAAAGGGGTTGTTGATCCATTACTTACTCAAGTTCATAAGAATCTTAGCGATTATAGTCTTGTTTCCATTACATCTGGTAATATTGGATTTTCAGCAATAGCATTAAAAAACAATAAAAATAATAGTTTATTATTTGCATTTAGTGGATTAAAGAAAATCAATTTACAAGATATTTATCAAAGATTAGTTGAATTTGAAACTCCAGAGAATGGTTCGCCAGTTGTCGTAGATCAACAAGCTCAGCAAGCATATGAGTGGGTTACATCAATATTAAATAAAAAAGAGAACACTCATTCAAGTGTATACGTTACTGGTCATTCCTTTGGAGGTTATTTGGCTCAATTTGTAGGTTATCAGCTTAAGAATGATAAAAAGTTGAAAAATCATCTATTTGTACAGGGCGTTACATTTAACTCATTAGGTGTACTATTAGATGATGGTTCGAAAAAACTTCATGCAAAGTCACAAAAAGTCCAAAAAACGTTTAAACCGCTATTTACAAATTACATTGTAAATGGTGACCCATTGGACTACGCTAATAAAACCTTCTTTAAACAAATAACCGGGTACTCACTCCAGCATCTCGGTAATGTAAAATATATTACAGTTGATAAGAATTATAAAACGTCTTTAACTGCTTTAGAAAAAACAACAGATTTATGGACAAAAGCAAGATTATTGAAACCTTTGTACCCATATCATGATTTAGTTGAGTTTGAGGGTGCGTTTTGGAAATAGAGTACATTTTAAAGATACTAAGATTAATCTAATAAACCTTGATCAAAGGTTTATGAACTAATCTTAGTATTTTTTTGTGCAAAAAATAATTACCATGTAAAACAAGTTATTTCTTTATTAATAGTCATTTATTGAGACAATTAAGAAATTTTTTTCATAAGATATTATATCTTAATTAATATTCATAGAATGGAGGTTAAAGTTTATTGACTTATTTTCTTAAAATTGGACAAGCAATAGAAAATAAGAAAAGTATTTTTTTAGTTTCAAATTCCCAAAAGTTTTTAAGTAATAAAACCCCTTTGTTTGCAGTTAGCCCCAATATTGATGGTGGTAATTTTACTGATGTGAACTTTGATCAGAATGTAGATGGTGGGAATTTTACTGACACACCTTTAAGCAATATAGACGGAGGGACTTTTTAATGGCACAAAAAATACAAATCCGAAGAGGTCTTAAAGCAAATTTACCACTTTTGGATATTGGTGAATTTGGCTTTACTACGGATACAAATGAGCTCTTTATTGGATCTAGTAATGGTAATGTTTTATTTTCAAATCGGAATGAATTGTTTAGTTTAGTTATTAATTTAAAAACTTTAGGGGTGAAATCAGGAAATAGTACATTTGCTTCTAGTAATTCAGCCATTCTAAAAAGTTTAATTGCACAATACCCAAATGGTGAGTTTACTTTTTATTTACCAAAAGGAGAATACTATTTTAATCCAATAGACCTAACTAATATATCAGGAAGTATAACAATAAAATTAAAAGGAGAAAATGATGGACTATCTCCATCTTGGTTTAAAAGTGTATCCACTACAGTAAAGACAAATAAGCAAGATTTTATATATGATCGACGAAATCCTTCTCCGGGCATTTGTTTTTACGTAGAGGATTTAAAGTTCTATTCTTATGAAGGTTACACTGAAGTTCCAACTGGAGTTTGTTTTGGAGCCCAAATTGACGGATCTGCTGAATACAATTTCCATTTTTATAATGTATACATCCATGGTTACGATTATGGATTTAAATCACCAGGTTTTTCTTGTTCAGGAAGTGGTGGTAAACATATGTCATTCTCTACCTGTCATTATGGAATATACATTAAATCAGCAAGTCATTTATTTCAAGCAGATGATGTTGAGTTACTTTATAATCGAGTTGGCATTAGATTCGGTTTCGGAGGTACCCCATGTTCAATTTCAAATATTCATGTGGCAACAGGCTACTTAGGTGCAGATAAAAATAATTTTAATAATTTTATTGTTATCCACACTAAAGGTATGGTTAAAATATCTAATTTATATCAAGAAGCCTATGAACCTTTAGCACAACCTGAAAAAACAACGACTATCGATTACGAAGGATGGGCTTATGGAGTTAATCCAATAATTATAGAAAACATGCCAATTACAGCTCCTTCTGGAAATGGAGGACTTTTTTTAAAAGGGAGAACTTATTTGGGTGAAGGTCCAGAAACAGGTGCTACAAATCCTATCGTAATTGATAGTGGCGATATTAACCATTATCCAAATGGATGTGTGATTTTAAAGGAATGCATGCCACCAAGTGATTTTACAACTTTAAAATCCTTAATTGATATAAATGGATCAGATGGTACAGGTTACTATTTTGAAGGAATGGAAATATATAAAAGTGGGCTGTCCTTATCAAAAGATTCAGTGTATAAATTACGATCAAAATTCAATTATGTTAGTAATAATTTAACAAGTTTTCAAAGTTATATAATGTATAATTTTTCAGATTTACAGTCACCAATCTCAAACGGGGTAGCCTTTAAGAATAAATTTGTTGAAATGTCATCATGTATAAATGTACAAGGGTCCGTTTATATAGATGCTGGGATTTCTACTAATGTAAAAGTAATATTAGGTGTAATTTATGATTATTATGACGATGCTACAGGAGGTACAAATAATAGAGGCGTAGAATTTTCTCCAATTTGTACAATTGATACTACAGGTGGAAAAGTTTTTAATGGTGGTAATTTTTATGTAGATGCAAACTTTACAAAAGGTATTAACCATAATTATAGAAGTCAAATTAAATTGGGGTATAAACTAGTAGACGGAGCAACAAGCACTTACAAATTAAAGTCTGCTGACTTTAGTAAAATGACATATAACGTAGAAATTCGGAAATCTCTGTTTTACTGAATAAATAATAAAGAGGTGTTTTAAATTATTTTTTTATTCATTTGAGTAGTAGAGCAAAACTTACTTTTGGGGTGAAAATCCCCCTTTTTTATGGAAAAGAATACTTGGTTAAAAATAGGTGTAATTCCGCGCTTATTAAGTTATTTTGTGCCCTATGCTATGGGTAATTGAGAAATCTCCAGTCAGTATTTTGATTAGTTTCATATAAATTTTTATACTGACTGAAGATACTTGTCTTTCGATGCTTAGAGTCATTAGAAGGTAACGAGCACTCCATATAAGTAAAGAAAACTATATTCAATTTTAATTAAACAGTAGCTGGTTATAAACATTATTTATACTGTATATCATCTCTAAGTGACTCTACCTTTGTTAAGGCCTGATCGATATCTGATTCACTAACTCCAAAATGTGCTAAAGCATCATGAAGATGAGTGGCAATTGCATTAAAATGTTCAGGTTGAATATTCATGCCTTCATGGGCTTTTGACATTGATCTTCCTGAATATTGGTTTGGCCCTCCTAAAGCAAAACTGATAAATTTTGTCTGATGTCGACGCTGCTTATCCATATCTGTTTTTTCAAAGAAGTGATTGACAGTTTGATCTTTTAGTACTAATTCATCGTAAAAATAGTCCACTACTTTTCCTACTGTTTCCTCTCCACCATATTTTTCGTATAGAGTTTGTTCCATATTAAAACTTCCCTTCATCATAAGCTAAAACTAGAATCCCCAAAGAACCCTGGAAATATTACTACAAAAGTATTTTTTCTACATGTAATGAAAAGAAATATATTAATTAAAAAAATCGACATTAATATTACTAATCAGTTAACATATTTTAAAAATAATGAACTATGGACTGACAAAATCGGATTGAGATAAATCGTTGTTAATACAATCAAAATGGGTATTTATACCAATTTTAAAATAAAGAAAACGACATTAGACGTAACTTAAGAACTTTACTTAAACTTCTAAAGAGTTTTTTTATAGGAACTTATAATTAAATAGCTCTATGTTAACCGTGTTTTAAGTTAGTAAAAAAGATGTAAATTTTTGAGAATATTATTGACTTGTTCTTTATAAAGAATTAAAATTTAATCATAATTATGATAATTTTAAGTTTTCAATAAAATCAAAAATTTAAATAAGATAGACAAATAGTTACACTATAGCAAACATTCTTGATTTTGTGTTCGTTATATAGAATATTAATTTAATGGAAAATTCAGAGGAAATGACAGTATCTATTTTCAATTAAATATAGATTATTAACTAAACCTGTTCAATATAACGAAATTAAATGAATATTAACTTCGATTATTTTCAGAATATTTAGAATAATAAACATACTCATTATTCCGTTCTATATATTGAATAGATTCCAATGAAAGAAATGTAAATAAAAATTGAAAAAAGTGGTGATAAGTATGGAAAATGAATTTAACATTAAAAAATTATTTGGAATCATAAAGAAGCGTATTTGGATACTCCTAGTATCTATTGGCTTATTTACTAGTTTAGGTGGAATCTACACGTTCTTTTTTACCACTCCACAGTATTCGACATCTTCCAAATTAATTGTAAATGCAAAAACACCAGATTTAATGAACACCCTATTGGTAATGGTAAAAGAGCCATCATTACTGGAATATGTTATTGATCAGATGAACTTGAATACAACAGCAGATGAGTTGAGTAAAAAAATTACAGCTGAAAGTATAAATAGTTCATCAGTAGTTCAAATAACTGCTGTTGATTCAGATCCTAAATTAGCAGCAGAAATCGCAAATACTACTGCAGATGTTTTTATGAATCAAATGCCAAGATTATTAGGGTTTAAAGATATTAAGTTTTTATCATACGCAGAAATCCATACTGTACCTATTAACGATAGCTATAGCAGTTATAGCATTTATGGATTTCTAGTAGGAACAGTTTTAGGTATAGCTCTCATCTTTTTATTAGATTCATTGGACGACACGGTGAGATCAGAGCAAAGTGTTGAGGAATTAATTGGAATTCCTGTTTTAGGGACTGTTTCCAAAATGAATAAGAAAAATACTTCGTTAAGTAAGATTGAAAGTAAATTTAATGATTTGAAGGGGGATTATCGTGCAGTTAAAGAGCAGAAAATCATCACACAAAATAGACATAATCAATCTAATAACTTCTAAAAGTCCAAATTGTAAAATTTCTGAAGAATACAGAACAATTCGAACTAATTTTCTAGGAAAAATGGAGGGGCGTAAAACACAATCTTTGATTGTTACTTCTCCAAATTATAATGAGGGGAAATCCACTACTGCAGCTAATCTAGCAATATCGTTTACACAGCTAGGAAAAAAGGTTCTCTTAATTGATGCTGATTTTAGAAACCCAAAGCTATTTTCTGCTTTTAAAGTTAGCAATTCATTTGGATTAAGTAGCGTATTAACAGGAGATGCCAGCTTAGAAGATGTAATAAATCAAACGGAAATTAAAGGCTTAGATTTATTAACAAGTGGACCAATAGCTGTCAATGCGGCGGATCTTCTAAGTTCAAAATTAATGAAAACATTAATTGAGACTGCAACTAATCAGTATGATATGGTCTTGATTGACACTCCACCTGTTCTTGAAGTTGCAGATGTTAAAATTTTTTCAGACTATTGCGATGGTGTAATATTGGTTGTTCGCTATGGGAAATCGGAAAATAATGATCTTATTCAAGCCAGAAAACTTTTGGCCGATAGTTCAAATTTAGTTGGAATCATTCTTAATAATAAGAGATAAGATTATATTGCTAAAATTGTATTTTACTTTTATAGTTTTGTTTTTTATTGAGAACAAAGGGAGCTTGAAAAGGTGATGTCTTCTTACCTCTATCAATGAAGGCACTCGGTTATGCTGTGGGTTTATAGATACCTTAGACGCAAGTCGTCGAGAGTGTGATGTGAGGATGGGTTAGATGCCCATTATTTAATTTAAAGTCTTTAACTATTGGATTTTTAGAAAATCCAATAGTTAAAGAC
>NZ_NTZO01000213.1 GCF_002559405.1 Bacillus sp. AFS001701
ATATTAAATTGTTCTGTTTTTATATAAATTAGATTACATATGCTTATTTTTGAGAAATATTAATGCAATTTTCATTTGGGGTACTTCAGAAAAATTTTGATATTATAAACTAAGCAACGCTCAGAATATAATCTGAGCGTTGTTTCTTTTAATTGTACTAGGCTTATGTTTTATATCCATAAAATAGTTTAATAATCTTTCAGTTCAATATCATTGGCAGCTTTCGCGATCATTTTCGTAATCATTTTAAACATTCCATTCATTAAGATGGGAAATCGTAACATTGCATTGCGTAATAAAATTTTGAAGTTTGATTTCTCAATCATTCCTCCAGCAGTCAATAGCCCTATTTTTTGGTTTTTTTCAACAAAATTTCTCATCTCTTTTTCATAGGAAATAAAGGACTTGTTGTAATCACCGTTAGCAGCTTTAAGCTCTCCTGCAAGGACATATGCACCGACAAGGGCTAGGCTAGTACCTTGACCTGAAAGGGGTGAGGGGCAATAAGCCGCATCACCTACTAAAGCAATTCGGCCATCTGACCAGGTCGGCATGTGAATTTGACAAATTTCATCAAAATAAAAATCTGACGCATTAATCAATTGTATGAGCAGGTTTGGTGTTTCCCAACCGTTAAGTTCTTCGAAAGCATTTTTAATAAGATTTTTTTGTTCTTCCATATCATAACGGTCGTACTTAAGAGGATCGGATTGGAACAGTAACATGCCCTTTGCTTCATTGTTATCATTTGCACTATACATTCCAACAGTTTTACCTGGAACCGTATAAAGCATTTGAGAATGGTCGAGGTTAAGATAATTCTCGAATTCAAAAATTGAGATATAACAACCGAGAGTACGTTTAAACTGATCTTCGTCACCAAATTTCAACGTTCGCACGTTGGAATGGATTCCATCAGCCCCTATTATTAGATCGAATGTTTCTGGTTTCCCATTAGAATATTGAACTTCTACCCCTGAAATTGAATCATGTATAGAGCAAATTGAATCACCCCAAATATATGTAACTTTATCCTTGGTCAAATCGAATAAAATGTTACTAAGGTTCTCACGCATAATTTCGATATCCATTCCATGCTGATTACCTAAACTTGCTTCACTAATTTTACCTTTAATTTTACCTTGATCATTCACGAAGTAAACTCCAGTCATATGGGTATCTAATGAACGAACTTGATCAAGAATACCCATTCGTTCAAGCACAGAAATTGCAGCACCACGGATATCAACAGCATATCCTCCTGGTCGTAACGCGGGAGCTCTTTCTACTACAGTCACCTCGAAACCATAGCGATGAAGCCAGTAAGCAAGTGCTGGCCCTGCAATGCTCCCTCCGGAAATAAGAACACGCATTGGTTGCTTCATAATTAGTTAATCACTCCTATTCTAAAGAATTTAAACAACATAACAACAATATATTCACTGTTTTTTTACTTATGTACTTTCGTGGAATTTCAATAATGATCTAGTAGTGAATGGCGGAATGTTTATCTAATTAGAAGCTTAACGAAGAACTGTATTGTTGAAGGAAAGAATTCAAGTGTCACTAATTAATAGGAATAAATCGAAGTAAATTGCTATTTTCAAAAATAGGTAAATGAAATGAAGGATTTAGGTGAGAATAAAGGTATGTTTTAACTAGTTTTAATTCTTCATTAAATCGAGGGAATCTCATGAACCGAAAAACAAGTATTAGTGGTTATCAATATTTTTGTATGATTTTTTTGTCTGAAATTGGGTCTACTTCATTAGTTGGAATTACACCTGAAGTTAAACAAGACGCTTGGATTAGCTTAATTATTAGTCTATTTATAGGCTGTTTGGTATTTTTTGTACATATAAAATTATTTGAGATTTTTCCAGAATACCCATTAACAAAATACGTGCAATTTATTTTAGGTAAGTATGCTGGAAAAATAGAAAAATAGTAGCTATAATTTATATTATTTTTTTTATCTACATCGCAGGGAGAATTTTACGGGATTTAGAAGACCTGTTGACTATGACTTTGTTCACAGCTTCATCTTTAATATCAATTTGTATATTAATGTTGTTTGCAGTGATTTATGGACTATTCAAAGGGATTGAAACATTTGCCAGATCAGAAGAATTTCTTTTTTTAGTAATAGTTTTGTTTATTTTACTAATTTTTGGCTTTGAGTTTATTTCTAATGTGTATCAGATAAATAATTTAAGACCGGTTTTAGAAAATGGTTGGGAACAGGTTTAATGTTAGTAGTTTTTACAATAAAAAGCATAGCAATTTTAGGTGTTTCTGAAGTGACTAGATCTGAATATCCTATTCTAGTAGCCGCAAGTACAATTAATATTGCTAATTTTGTCCAACGATTGGATACATTTTTAACTCTTCTATTGGTATGTGGAGGCTTCATAAAATTATCTATTTATGCTTTTTGTGCTGTCTCAGGAGCAGCTGATATTTTTAATGTGAAAAAAAGTTCTCAGTTGATTTATCCAATATGTTTCATCATATTAATTAGTTCGTTACTGATGGCTTCAAACCATATTGAACATCGTAATGAATGTTTTGGAAAGATTCCTTACTATTTACATTTACCACTACATATCATTATCCCATTATCATTGCTCTTAATTAGTTGGATTCAAATGAAAATTAGAGAAAAAAATGGAAATAGTACCACATAAAGAAAAGGTGCTGTTACCATTTTTTTGATGCAAGAAACTAAACAAACAATTGAAGACTTATGATTGAATAAACTGTCAGTTAATTTGCATAGGTACTTTTTAAATTTCTCAGGTATAATTATCTGTGTATCACAACTGATTTACCTAATATAAAAAATTAGAAGGTGATTCTTTATGAAAAATAAAGCAAAGTTAAAAGATATTATTGAAGAAATGGAAATGCAATTTGATGGTTATCGTTCATTTATTAAGATTGGAACTGGTGAAGTTTTTTCGGTAGCTGAAGATGATCTTATTGATGCTGAAGATGAAAAACCTATCGATGATGAGTTACAAGATTGGCAGATAGAAAATGTAGAAATCGCAAATGAAATTGTAGAAAATTTTGAGGACTATAAAGAATTACCTTCAAAATATGAAATTGATGAATATAAAATGATGAAAGACTTTTGTTTAACAGTTAAAGATGAGAAAATACAAAACATATTACTAATAACACTCGCGGGAAAAGGTGCATTAAGAAGATTTAAAGATGCAGTTATAGAGTTAAATATTGAAATGGATTGGTATAGTTATCGTGACAAACGCTATAAAGAATTAGCGATCGCATGGTGTCAAAATAATGATATCGAGTACATAGATTAGAAATATAAAAATTAAGAGTTGAGCGATTTGTGGTGATTGACTAATAGTCAGCTTAATCCGAATCAAAAATAAAATAAATCCCTTCAGATTTCGTTGAAGGGATTTTTTACGTTTTCTATGTAATTAATTATTTTAACAGAGCCAATCTTTTAAAAATAATTAAAGTAATTTCAACCCATAACCAGCAATAAAAAAAAGAAAATAATAAAATAATTAGAAATGTACTGATTGAAAAAGAATCAGAAAATCCTGGCCCTAAGACTGGAAAATGGAAAAGAAATAATAGACTCATTATACCTAACATTAAAAGAAATGCTCCAATCGCAATGATCGATAATCTCTTTTTAAAAAAGTGAAAAGCCAAGCCTAAGCCAAGTCCCATGAATCCAGTTGTAAAAGGAAAGACAATCAGTTCAGTTGGCTGTAAGATGAATAACAACATAATTGTTAGAAAATAGGACTTTATTCCATCTGTAATGGAAAACATGGAGCATAATAAAATTGGTGCAGTGGCGAGTGGACTTAAAAATAATCCTATACCTGGTAATAGGCCACCTGCAGCTTGAAAGAGTGCAGCAATACAAGCAAAAATAGCAGCTAAAATAAATTTCTTGGTTTTATTTTGTTTAGTAAATTTTAGTTGAATCAATCGGACCTCTGCTGTAATCGGTTTGAAAAAATACACATTTCCACCTCATTTAATATACGATATACATCATTTATATGAGAGTAATCAATTAGCAATACGCCAAACGTTTAAGGCATAATTATGAAATATTGATAACAAACACAAATAAATGTATGATAAATACGTTGAGAATTGCATGAAAATTTCAAAATCGAAGGGGAAAAGCTATGAATATTAAAATTGACAAAGAATATGTGCTACAAACCGCTAAACAATTACTAGAGTTTAATAGCCCAAGTGGTTTTTGCTTTGAAATTATGGAGTTAATTCGGTCTTGGACAAATAGTTTAGGATATGATTTTGAAACGACTAATAAAGGTTGTGGCGTGATCACAATTCCTGGTAAAAGCAATGAGCAAGTCATCGGATTATCAGCACATGTTGATACATTAGGGGCAATGGTTCGATCAATTACAAGTAAAGGTACTTTAAAATTTACAATTATTGGTGGACCAATCGTACCAACTCTTGATAGTGAATATTGTCAAATTAGAACGCGTGAAGGAAAAATATATACAGGTACATTTTTATCTACAAGTCCATCAATTCACGTATTCGAAGACAGTAAAACAAAAAAACGCGACCCAGAAAACATGGAAGTACGTATTGATGAATGCGTAAAGTCAAAAGAGGATGTATTAAATCTTAGAATTAGCCCTGGGGACTTTATTTTCTTTGATCCAAAAACGACAATTACTGAAAGCGGATTTATAAAATCAAGATTTATAGATGACAAAGCAAGTGTGGCATGTTTAATTGGCTTACTTGAATTATTTAAAAGAGAAAATATTGTACCTACATATACAACAAAATTATTTATTTCAACGTATGAAGAAGTTGGACATGGCTCTTCTTATATCCCATCTGATATTACTGAATTAATTTCAGTTGACATGGGTTGTATTGGAGATGATTTAAGCTGTACTGAATATGATGTTTCGATTTGTGCAAAAGACTCTGGTGGACCATATGATTACAATATGACGACTGATTTAGTCAACTTGGCAAAAGAAAATGAACTTAGCTATGCAGTAGATATTTATCCAATGTATGGTTCGGATACAGTTGCTGCTTTACGCGGAGGACAAGATATTCGCGGCGCGTTAATTGGACCAGGTGTTCATGCTTCTCATGGTATGGAAAGAACGCATTATAGTGCGATGGAAAATACGATGAAATTATTGTACTTATATTTAACAAAGTAGTAATGTAAAAGGGGCTGTCCAAGGGACTCCCCTTTTTTGGTAATGAAACTCTAGTATGATGTATTTTGATAGAAAATTAGCAAATTTTTATTCTATAGAGCATATTTGATAGTTTTCCAATAGAAAGGAGCTGCTATTGTACAAGTTTTAGGTCAAAATACCTTAACTGGTATGGGTAA
>NZ_NTZO01000214.1 GCF_002559405.1 Bacillus sp. AFS001701
TTAAAAACGTGGAATCGCAAATAAAAAATGAGAAACGCAATTAAAAACCCAGAATACAATAAAAATCGTTGAATTCTAAATAAAAAATGTATTGATTAAATCGAATTAATCTGTAAAATTCAAAAAACTGACGAACAGTTGTACAAAAGCATTAAATAAGTTACATAGCTGCATTAGCCTTAAATTTTATCTGTGTAAATGTAATAGTTAAATCAAAAAAACCTAGCCAAATAGAATGACTAGGTTTTAAAAATCTAATAATCATTTTGTAATGCGTCTCTTCCTTCTTCTCCAGTGCGGATTTTTATTGCGTTTTCAATAGGGTATACAAATATTTTTCCATCCCCAGGTTTTCCTGTTTTTAACACTCTTTTTGCTTCATCGATTACAGCTTGAACAGGGACATCACATACGACTATTTCAACTTTTATTTTTTCGTGTAAATTGATTGTTCGTTTTTTTCCTCGATACACTTCCGTATAGCCTGATTGCATTCCGCATCCTAAAACGTTTGTTACGGTCATTCCTGTGATTCCTAACTTCGAAAGTGCATCTTTTAAAACATCAAATTTATCTGGCCGTGTAATAATTTCAATTTTTGTTAATTTTGCAGTCATTTTTATCCCTCCTTATATACTTGCGTCGTGATATGCTTTTTCTCCATGAATACTTAAGTCAAGGCCGAGGTTTTCTTCCTCTTGATCAACTCGAATGTGAATGAAAAAGCCTATAACTTTCACAATTAAAAAGGTAATAAGTCCTGCAAAAAGATAGGTTGCACAGATAGCGAGTAGTTGTTTCCAAAGAAGTGATATATCACCGTAAAAAAGTCCGTTTGCACCAGCACTATTTACTGATTTTGTGGCGAATAATCCTGTTGCAATAGCTCCCCATGTCCCACCGATTCCGTGACAACCGAATGCGTCTAAAGCATCGTCGTATCCAAATTTGTATTTTAAGTATGTTACTGCTAAAAAGCATATGACTCCACCTAAAAATCCTATCACGATTGATGAGAGAGGTGTGACGAATCCGCAAGCAGGTGTAATTGCAACTAATCCAGCTACAGCACCACTAACTCCACCTAAAATAGTAGGTTTTTTATTTAGATACCATTCCACTAGCACCCAAGCAACTGAAGCTGCAGCAGCTGCAGTATTTGTATTAATGAATGCAGTTAATGCCACATCATTTAATGTTAGAGCACTACCAACATTGAATCCGAACCACCCAAACCATAATAGTCCAGCGCCTAATACAGTTAGTGGTAAATGATGAGGTGATGTAGATCCGAAATCTCGTCTTTTGCCAAGAAGTAGAGCCAGAACTAAACCTGAAACACCGGAGGAAATATGGACGACTGTTCCACCAGCGAAGTCTAAAGCACCTAGATTACGAAGCCAACCATCCACGCCCCAAACCCAGTGAGCTAATGGATCGTAAACAAATGTTGTCCATAAAAGGGTAAATAATAGAAATGCTGAAAATTTCATGCGCTCAGCGAAGGCACCTGATATAAGAGCAGGAGTTAAAATTGCAAACATTAGCTGAAACATCATGAAAAGATTATGAGGGACTGTTGCGCTGTAGTTATCATTTGGAGTAAAACCAACATCCTTTAATGCTGCCCAAGAAAAGTTACCAATCAAATGATGAAAATCTGGACCGAATGCTAAAGAGTAGCCAATTAACACCCACTGGATTGATACGATTGCCATAGCAGAATAGCTATGCATTGTAGTACTTAAAACATTTTTACTTTTAACCATACCGCCGTAAAAAAGTGCCAAACCAGGTGTCATGATCATGACTAAAACAGTTGAAATAAAAAGAAATACACTATCCGCAGATTGAATACCGTTCATCTTCATTCCCCATTTCTTTAATGTTAGATTTTATAACATTAAATGTTATATATGTTATCATATTCAGAATATATGCAAAATTCAATAATAATTTCACGAAATCCCCAAAAAAATATATAAAATTATAATGAAAACGCTAACATATATCTAATTTGTTAGAAAATCTAACATAACGTAAATGAGTGAATAAAAATACAGACCCACATAAATGAGTCTGTATTTGAAAGTTTGATGTCAGGTTAACAGCCTTAATTAAATAAGTCTGTATCTTCTACTTGCAAGATTAAAAAGTCGGTCTCTAGTAGATCAACACCAATTGAATCAGATTCAGTTGCAAACTGTTCGCCATTCCATACATTTGTAATTCTTTTCTTACCTAAATTTATTGGTACTTGAACTGATTGTTTTTCGCTCGAGTTATTAATGATGATAAAAAAATGAAATTGATTATTCTTTCTTTCATACATAACAATGTCGGGCTGTTCAGCTTGTACCCAGTTAAATTCACCGTCATTTTCTAAAACTGAGTATTTTTTTCTAATCGAAATCAATTTTTTTATTGAATTAAAAATACTTAAATTATATTGAGATTTATCCCAAATCATACAGCTTCGGCATTCAGGGTCATTTCCACCTGTTAAACCAATTTCATCTCCGTAGTAGATACATGGAGTTCCAAAGAAAGTAAATAAAAAGACATATAGTAGTATCACTCGTTTTTCATTTTGATTACATTGGGTCAGTATTCTTGGTGTATCATGTGAACCTAATACGTTGAAGAGTGCCTTGATTACAGGTAATGGATATTGAGCTATTAAATCGTTAATCGAATATTGAAATTGTATCTTTGAAATTGATTGATACCCGAAATAAGCAAAAAGTGATTTCATTAGAGGATAATTCATAACAGAATCGAATTCGTCGCCTCTTAGCCATGGCATTGCATGGTGCCAAATCTCACCTACAATAAATAAATCATTTTTTAGTTCCTTCATTTTTTTATTAAATAGTTTCCAAAAATAATGATCGATTTCGTTTGCTACATCTAAACGCCAACCATCTATATTAAATTCTTTTATCCAATAAGAACCTATTTCTAATAAAAAATTTTGTACTTCTTTATTTTCTGTATTTAGTTTTGGCATTTCCTTTACAAAAGAAAAAGTTTCATACGCTGAATTGTTTTGTTCATCTTTATAAAAGTGAAACCACTCAAAAAAGGCGGACTCCCTTCCGTTTTGCAATGCGTCCTGAAATGGGGGAAAGGATGCACTTGTATGGTTAAATACTGCGTCAAGCATTACTCGAATATTATTTTCATGACATTTTTCGATTAATGTTTTTAAGACTTTCTCATCTCCAAAAGTAGGATCTATTCTAAAATAATTGATCCTATTATATTTATGATTTGAATTTGCTTCAAAAATAGGAGTTAAATAAATACCGGATATTCCTAATTTTTTAAGATAATCTATTTTTTGAATAACACCTTCTAAATCACCACCAAAATAGCTTGAACTAGTTGGTAGAGTAGAGCCCCACGGAGTCGAATTGATAGGATTATTCTTGTTATTTCCACTAGCAAATCGATCAGGGAAAATTTGATACCAAATCGTATCATGAATCCAACTCGGAGGTGATATTAAATTATTTTTATGCAGAAATGGCAATGTAAAACAGTTTGATTGATCATTAGGGTTAAAATTGTTTGAAAATCCGCCCTCACCATAAAATAGAGAATCTTGCTCATTTTTTAAAAGAAATTGATATTTCATTCGTTTATTTGGAGGGATTACATTTACTTCCCAGTAGTCGTATAGTTCTGTGGAAAATGCAAGATACATGGAGAGTGGTGATTCAGTTTGCCAACCTAAATCATTAAATTTGAATGGATCTCCGAAATTAAAAATAATTTCTGTACAATCACCTTTTTTTGTTCGAATTCTTAAACGATAGGTTTTATCATCTATTGAAAAAGCATATTGATCATATGGCTGATGATATATTGATTCAATTTGCATGATCCCACCCTTTATTTTTAGTAAAATTTTATTATGAATGTCTGAAGGAATTAACTTGCTATCTAAATTAGTAACAGTATAATTAAATAGTGTGTGCAATCGCTTCCATTTTTATGAAATTTAATTTAACATTTGAATTTCATTGTAATATTTTGCAAAATAATGTAGAGAGTGAAATTTTTGTACATGCGAGTGTCTTGCAGGGGGAGAAAAAATGAGGCGATTTGGTTTTTTAATACTTGTGTCTGTACTATTTTTTAGTACGTTACCAAGTATTGGTTTTGCAGAAAAAAATACAACTGATCTAAGAAAAGAAATGATTTATCGAATTTTAGTTGATCGTTTTTTTGATGGTAATCCTATGAATGATAAAAATACTGACCCGAAAGATTTATATAAATCTCAGGGTGGGGATTTAGCTGGTATTACTCAAAAATTAGATTATCTTAAGGATTTTGGATATAATGCTATTTCTATTTCACCTATTTTTGAGAATGACGAAAATTCATATGATGGATTCTCAGTCGTTAATTTTAGAAAAATTGATCCAAGGTTCGGAACAAATAAAGAACTTAAGAAGTTAGTTAAAGAAGCGCATGAACGTAATATAAAAGTTTATATTGATTTTGTTACAAATAATGCTTCGCCAAATAGTGAACTTGCTAAAAAATCGGATTGGTTTAATCCAGAAAATAGTACAAGTTCAGAAAAGAAATGGATAAATGGGTTACCTGATTTTAATCAAGAAAACAATGAAGTAACTAATTATTTAATCGAAACAGCTGAGTATTGGATGGATCAAGCTAATTTTGACGGATATAATTTACAAGAAGTAAATAATGTACCTGTTTCATTTTGGGAATCATTTAATAAAGAAATAAAAAAGAAAAATCCAAATTTCATTTTATTTGCTGATTTAAATGCTTCAAGTGATATAGATCTAAATAAATATAAAAATTTAGGTTTTAATGGAATTTATAATGTTGATTCAGTAGCTGATTTAGCAAATTCGTTTTCTTCACAAAATCAATCATTAACTGACATAATGAAGCAACAAGCGGATTTAAGTAAGCAGTTAGGTTCGACATTAATGATTAACTATTTAGATGATGAAATGACTAAGCGTTTTGTTTCAATAGCTCTATCAAAAGGGCAGTATCCACCTTCAAGATTAAAGTTGGCTCTTGCATATTTATTTACAACACCAGGGATTCCGTTGACGTATTATGGGACAGAAATTGCACTAAATGGTGGAAACATCCCTGATAATCGAAAAGGAATGGATTTCCGTACTGATGAAGATTTTTCAAAATATATTAAAAAACTAACTGAATTAAGAAGAACTTTACCGTCACTTTCTGAAGGTGATTTTGAAGTGCTTTATGATGATTCTAAAGGTATGACTTTAATTAAGAGACATTATAATGATGAAACTACGATCGTTGCAATAAATAATACTTCTCTTGATCAAAAGGTTCATTTAGATTTTGATGTCGTTAAAAAATCTAGTGAATTAAGAGGGATGTTAAGTGATGATTTAGTTCGTCCAAATAAAAAAGGATTTGATATAGTCCTTAAAAGAGAATCTTCAAATGTTTATGCAGTTGCACCTAAAACTAGTTTAAACATTGGAGTGATTATTGCAATTCCATCTATTTTTGTGGCGTTTATCATCTTTTTATGGTTTGCAAGAAGACGTAATAATGAAGAGAAATAAATACTAGTTAGCTGTGCTTAGAATACTTGAGAAGATTACTGTCTTATTTAGTATTCTAAGCAAATTTGTAAAAGATAAAATCCACTAGATTCCAGTATAATAATTGGGACATCGACTTGTGAAGGAAGATGTGGATTGTATCATGAATCAATAATCTTTTAAATAGAGTCTACATCTAAAGAAGAAATGATAACGTTTACATTCATTCGTAAATAAGGGGAATTAAAATGACTATTACAATAAAGGATGTTGCGAAGAAAGCGAATGTAGCGCCTTCAACGGTGTCTCGAGTTATCTCAAACAACCCAAGGATAAGTGAAAAAACAAAAAGGAAAGTTAGAAAAGTAATGGATGAACTGAATTATCATCCCAATTTAAATGCAAGGTCATTGGCTAATCGATCTACGAAATCAATTGGATTAGTTTTGCCACCAGCATTAGATACTTCATTTCATAATCCTTTTTTTGCAGAAGTAATTAGAGGTGTAACTGCGTATTCGAATCAAAAAGATTACTCTCTTTATTTTATTACAGGAAACAACGAAGATGAAGTTGAACAAACTGTGATTAAAACAATTAGAGGTAGAAGAGTCGATGGAATTATTCTGCTTTACTCTAAGGAAAATGATAAGATTATTGATTATTTGAACGAAAATAATTTTCCTTTTGTATTAGTAGGGAAGCCTTATCATTCAATTGATGATATAACCTATATTGATAACGATAATTATGCAGCTGCTAGAGATGTAACGAATTATTTAATTGATCATGGACATCGGCAAATTGCGTTTGTTGGAGGAGAAAGTAGTCTTCTTGTAACTCAAAACCGTTTACGTGGCTTCCAAGATTCAATGCAATTAAACGGACTTTCAGTAAATGAAGAAGAAATTATATTTACATCATTTACAAGAGACGGTGGAAGAAAAGCAGTAAATCAATTGCTTGAACTAAAGGAGCTTCCGACTGCGATTGTTGTAACTGATGATGTATTAGCATTAGGAATTATAAGTGTATTAAGTGAACATAACATTTCAGTCCCAAATAATATTTCAATTATTAGCTTTAATAATGCAATTTTTGCAGAATTAGCAAATCCACCATTAACATCAGTAGATATTAATATTTATCAATTAGGCAATGAAGCAGCAAAAAATATTATTTCAAAAATTGAAGAACCAGATGGTACTGAAAAAAGTATTATCGTTCCATATAAAATAGTAGTCCGTGGCACATGTGTAAAGAATGAGAGATTAACGTTAGTTAGTAGCTAATTGAATTTATAAAAGTTAAAAAAGAGGATGATTCGTTTCATCCTCTTTTAAATATGTATATACTTATCGGTAATTCAAAAATTGAACATCAATTGATAAATCTGCACCTTTTACAGCAGCGATAATTGCTTGTAAATCATCTCTACTTTTTGCAGTCACACGGATTTGATCATCTTGAATTTGTGATTTTACTTTTAATCCACTATTTTTAATGATCGTATTGATCTTTTTTGCATTATCTTTATCAATACCTTGAACTAATTTAGCTCTTTGTCTTACAGTACCACCTGAAGCACCTTCAACTTTACTGTAGTCTAGGTTTTTAATAGGAACATTGCGTTTAATTAATTTATTAATTAATACGTCTTTTAATTGCTCTAACTTATAATCGTCATCAGAAACTAAAACTAATTCCTCTTTTTCTAATGTAATTGAGCTCTTACTTCCTTTAAAGTCATAACGAGTTGCGATTTCTTTTGTAGCAAGTTGAATCGCATTCGAGACTTCTGGTAAGTCTACTTTTGAAACAATATCAAATGAACTTTCTTTTGACATAGATAGAATCCCTCCAATTCGTTAATACTTGTATTATAGTGTATGATAGACGAAGTAACAAACTTTCATTATGCATGATATAATAATTTTTAGTTTGGAAGTTTAGAGAGGATGTAACAAAGAATGAGTTTACAAGCAGGAGAGATTGTAACTTTAGTTTGCAGTCGAGAAACAGATATTGGGTATATGCTTGTCCAAGATCAAGAAGAAGTATTTTTACATAAAAATGAGGCATCTGGTGAAGTTGAAATAGATCAAGAAGTAACTGTATTTTTATATCATGATTCTAAAGGTAGACTTTCTGCAACGATGGAAATGCCGTTCATTACAACAGAAGGATATGGATTTGCAAAAGTAGTCGATAAACTTGATGGAGTGGGTGTTTTTGTAAACATCGGCATTTCAAAAGATATTCTTTTAGAAAAAGGTGACCTTCCACCACTTCAAGAAGTTTGGCCTGAAGCAGGCGATGAAATTTTTTGTACGTTAAAGCAAACAAATAAAGGCAGACTATTAATTAAAATTGCTACTGAACCAGTCATGAAAGAGTTCTCTGTACCGGCTGAACCTAGTATGCTTAATAAAAATGTTACAGGAATCATTTATCGTACTTTAAGAGTAGGTTCTTATATTTTAACTGATGAACGATTCATAGGTTTTATCCATGAATCACAAAGAAGAACTGAACCTCGCATTGGTGAAAGAGTAAGTGGACGCATTATTGATGTTAAAGATGATGGAAGTATTAACGTTTCGCTTTTACCAAGGGTGCATGAAGGATTAGATCAAGAAGCAAATGATATTTATGAATATATGATGAGTCGTGGTGGGGCAATGCCTTACTGGGATAAGAGTGACGCAGAGGATATTAAAGTAAGATTTAAAATTAGTAAAGCTTCATTTAAACGAGCGATGGGTAGATTACTAAAGGAAAATAAAATCTATCAAGAAGACGGTTGGACATACGCAAAAGAACTGTTTGAGAAGAAAGAGCAATAATTAGGTTTTGAAACCATTTCACTTGGTGAAGTGGTTTTTTGCTATTTTTTTACAATTTACAGGCATACTAAACATATGAATGTTTAGGAGGCTTGTAGGTGAATGACAAAAAAGAATTGTTAATAAAAGTTCTTGTAGTAATATTTGGTGCATTTATGAATGCATTTGCGATGAATTGTTTTTTAATTCCTGTCAGTGTTTATTCAAGTGGTTTTTCTGGTTTAGCTCAGTTACTTACTAATTTATTAAATGATTTTACACCTTTTTCGGCTTCTACGGGTATTTTACTTGCAATATTAAATATCCCTGTCATCATTTTAGCATGGAAAAAAATAGGTCCATCCTTTACGTATTTTACGATATTAAGCGTTGGAATCACGACGTTATTTTTAGAAGTAATCCCAGTAACGCCTCTATTCTCAAAAGACATTTTACTAAACGCTGTATTTGGTGGATTAATTGTTGCCGTGGGAATTGGATATACATTAAAGTTTGGTGCTTCAACAGGTGGATTAGATATAGTTGCACTAGTATTATCACGTTCGAAAGGAAAACCGGTTGGTACATACTTCTTTCTGTTTAATGCGTTAATTATCTTAACAGCGGGCTATATTTATGGAATGGAGAAAGCACTTTATACATTAATTAACCTATACGTAACATCTAGATTCATTGATGCAATTCATACTAGTCATATTAAAGTAACTGCCTTTATTGTAACAACAAAAGGTGATGAGTTGCGTAAAGAAATCCATTCGAAGCTAGTGCGAGGAATTACTGCGATCAATGCAAAAGGTGCCTTTACGAATCAAGATAAACAAATTTTAATGATGGTACTATCACGTTATGAGCTATATCATCTATCGAAAGTCATTAAATCAGTTGATGAAAAGGCGTTTACAAATATTGTTCAAACAATTGATGTGTTTGGGGAATTTAGGAAGTTTTAACAATAGATATATGAAAGTGAAAATGAATTTAAGCTCTAATCTATTTTAAAAAATGGTATTAATGATGATGATATCTATTGAGAGAAAATTTTAACAGCTATTAGCGGGTCAAGAGAAGAGTGGTTTAGTTGTTGATGGAGTTGTGGGAATTAGAACTTGGAGTAAGTTGTTTTAAGATATTTAGGAGAAGTCAATGAATAGTGTGACTTCTCCTAAAGGAACTTAACTAATTATTTTATTCAGTAGCATTGAACTATCTTTTTTAAAAATTGATATTAGAGTAAATAAACATATAGAAGCTATAAATAAAAAATACTTATCAGAATAATTATCTGTATGGATAACAATGCTTGCAAATATAAATAAAATAATAGCTCCTAGGAAGTACTTTGAGCTATTTGGAAAAAAATTCTAAAAAACAGAATCCTAGAAGGAGAATTAGGTCCCCAAGTGAATGCTCTGTCAGAAAACCTATTCATCCATGTAGTAGCTTCACCTTTACTTAATTTCCACTCTACCCCCCACCAATGTTTAATAGTTGAACTAAATGTTGTAACTCAAAAGGATTAGTCTCAATTAATTTAATTTCACTATTAATATAATCTATTTCAATCTCTTTATTTTCTATACATTTATTAATGTTTTCTATGCCATTAATAAAATGATTATAGACTACAGGATCTACCTGCTTTTCAAATTCTTGCGTTAAAGATGAGTCCTTATTTGATAGATTGCATTTCAAATAAGGACAGTACATGTTGATTAATACTTGATATTATTAATGTGTTTTTGCAGTGCTTTATTTTTATATAATTCATTAAAACTCCAAGTAAAAAGGACCTTTCCAGTAATAATGCTGGAATGGTCCTTTTTGTATTTTTTTAAAGTGTCTGTCCACTATAATTATGCATTAAAATATTCCCCAAAAACCTCCCCAAATTTGTGGAGGGTAGTTGGCTATTGTATGGCAAATTTTTAAAATTGTTATAACCTCTAAAAACACTTATATAATAGTGTTTCTAGAGGTTTTTTTAACATATTTACATCGGTTAAATATTCTTAATAATAAGGCTTTTTCAAGTTTAGAAAGTTCTTATTGTCTTTCAGAAAGATTTAAATATACTTAAACTATTAGATGAAATTTTACATGTTTTTAATCAGTTAAAACGGTTTTAAAATATTAAAGATGATCGACACTTTTAGAAAAAGATTTCTTACCAGCTTGTGCATTTTTATTTTCTTGTGCATTTTTCTTTTCTCTTATTGCGTTATTATCTTTTGCTTTTTTGTCATTATCACTAGTAGGCATATTTAAGCTCCTTTATAAAAAATGATAATGTTAGGTTTGCCTTTATCACTTTAATTATGTATGTGTGTTTGTTTTTACATTTGGCTTTTGTTAAACAACTATGATGTTCTACAAAGGCAAATATTTTTTATATAGAGAGAAGTTTTATTTTTTTTGAGGAGGAAGCAGAGTTGGTGGAAAGAAATAAAGAGCTTTTATTTAAGCTGGTTGTAGTAATAATTGGTGGTTTCTTAAATGCGTTTGCAATGAATTGTTTTTTAATCCCTGCTAATGTTTATTCAAGTGGTTTTGCAGGTCTAGCGCAGTTGCTTTCAAATATTATTACTGACTACACTCCGTTTACTGCAACGACGGGGATTCTTTTAGCGTTATTAAATATTCCTGTTATCATCTTAGCATGGAAAAAAGTTGGACGTTCCTTTACGTATTTTAGTTTCTTTAGTGTAGGGATCATGACATTATTTTTGGAAATCTTACCTGTTAAACCGATTTTTTCTGATGATATTCTTCTTAATGCAGTTTTTGGTGGTTTAATTGCTGCGATCGGAATTGGAATGACATTAAAATTTGGTGGGTCTACAGGTGGGTTAGATATTATCGCCTTAGTTCTTTCAAAATCAAAAGGGAAACCGGTTGGAACCTATTTCTTTTTGTTTAATGCAATTATTATCATTACAGCTGGCCAGCTATATGGAATGGAAAAAGCTCTTTATACTTTAATCAATTTATATGTTACTACTCGTGTGATCGATAGTGTTCATACAAGTCATGTTAAGCTAACGGCAATGATTGTCACAACAAAAGGTGAAGAGCTTAGAAAAGAAATTCATGCGAAACTTGTCCGAGGAATTACACAAATGAATGCTACTGGAGCATTTACTAAACAAGATAAAGATATCTTAATGATTGTATTATCTCGTTATGAATTATATGATTTGGAAAGAATTATAAAAAGGGTAGATCCTAAAGCTTTTACGAATGTGGTACAAACCGTTGATGTTTTAGGGGAATTTAGAAAGATTTAAATACTTTTAATTTTAAGATTTATGCATTGGTTTCTAAATCATAATGCTTGCTACAATATTTCACTGAAATTTTAAAGTAATTTCTCAGCTTTTTGGTATAATTTAGGATAAGGATACTAAAAAGGTGGAGATTATTTTGAAAAAGGGAGCGTTTCTCTTACTAGCTTGTTCACTACTTCTTTCTGGTTGTGGTGCAAAGAGTGACAAGGAAATAAAACCAACACCAAGTACAAAACAAACTGTAGGGCAAATTAATGAGATTGATGTTGAAAAGCTTTCACCAATACTTGAAATTACAGAAGCTAACGGACTTGTAAAGATGAAATATTCATTACGTAATGATAATAAAATCCCTGCAAATTTTACATTCCCTTCATCACAAACAGTTGAATTTACAATTAAAGATGAGAGTGGACAAGTAGTTTATCAATCATCTCGAGAAATGGTATATGCACAAGTCATTACAAATGTTGCGGTTCCTGGCGGAAAAACACAAGTTTGGGAAGAGAAAGTTAATTTTGTAAATAAAAACCTTCCATATGGTAATTATGAAATAACTGCAAATATCATTGCATTAAAGGTTAATGAGAAGAATCTTAATGGCGAAATTAAACCAGTTACCCAAACAATTTCTTACCAAAAACTTCTTCAGTAAAGAAATAAAAAAACAACCAAAGGAGTATTCCAATGGTTGTTTTTTGTTTTTAATGCTTGAAATTAAGCATTAAAGCTTTGACTATTATTAGCTTTTCGCTCTTCTGCTTCAGCTAATGTAAAGTGGTAAGGGAATTTTTCAGAGTACTTTGTAACAGAATCAGAACTTTGTTGAATAAAGCGCTTAGACTTATTACTTTTGCCCATTATGATTCCCTCCTAAATAGGAAAGCTTTTTGTTTTTGACTTCTTAGAATTTCCAATAGTAATTGATCAAAATCAAAAAGTGGATAATCCCTTTGGTGAAGTCCTTATTAGATTGTACATTTCGTAAATTGTTATAAGTGGTTATTATTAGTTATCTTTGAAATTAATGACAAAGAAAAATTATTATTTTAAGTTGAAAAAATCTTCTAGGAAAATTGCGATTCCATCATCTTGATTAGATAATGTTGTGTGGTTTGCAATATTCTTTAATTGATGAATTGCGTTATCCATAGCAACACCATGACCCGCATATTCAATCATTTCCAAATCATTGTCTTCATCCCCAAAAGCTATAATGTTTTTTCGAGGAATATTATAGAAAGATGCTACTTTTTGTAGACCAATTGCCTTATTCATTCCTGCTTTAACAATTTCAATTATATGATGAGGTGCTGCCCAGCGACGGTGATCAATTACTTCAGCGTGGACATTTGATAGGTGCTCACGAATACTTGCAACATGAGACTCTTCACTATCGATTAGAAGACAAGTTGGAGCTTGAGTAAGATTTATAACTAAATCTCCGTGGATTATATCTTCTTTTAAGTAGTGGAAAAGTGGGAGGATCTCCTCTTCGTGTTTATCCGCGTATACATCATCCATTACTTCAGCATACATATTTTTTAATTCATATTCTCTACAGGAACTAATTACCTCTTTTGCAACTTCTAAAGGTAATGATTCGTGATAAACTCCCCATGAATCATCTAGAGGGTGATGAACATAAGCCCCATTAAAGTTTACAATTGGAGTTGTAAGTTTTAATTGGTCATAATACATTTTACTAGCTCTAAAAGGTCTACCAGTGGAAATGCATACTTCGTGACCCTGATTCTTTAACTGGTGGATCACTTTTAAAGTACGTTCGGATATTGTTTTTTCATCCGTTAATAAGGTGCCGTCTAAATCTAGTGCAATTAAGTGTTTTGTTTTCATATTCATCACCTTTTATTTTTTAATGTTAATCTTTTTAAGAAAAAATATTATTGGATAAAAAGCCAATAATTACTAATGATACCATCTTTTTAAAAGAAAAAACTTTCTTTTTAGAGGAACAATAAGAACCTAAAAAGAAGGAGGAATGGATTATGGGTCAAGCACATCAATTTCGACCAGGCGACAAAGCACCAAATAATGGGGTATACGTGGAAATCGGAGAAACAGGAAGTAATGTAACTCGCCCAAAACAAATTAAACTACAAGCAGGAGAAGTTTTTCCAGATACACAGAACCATAACAGAAAATGGACATATAAATCCAAATTTAAATAATTGTGGATTATAGAAGAGTAATCAATATTAGAAACTTAAAAGAGGTATAAAAAAAGCGCTTTCGATTAATTGATCGAGGGCGCTTTTTTATGCGTTTACAATATACAAAATATTGAAAGTAATTATCAAAATTTAGTATTTTATAAATTATCTAAATCTATAATTGATGACATATGTATATACAAAGTTGAACGTTTTTGGGTGCTACAACATATGTTATATATAGATTTTAGTGGTGTTTTGCAACAGGTTCATTAGGAATTATTGCTTCGCTAAGAACTGAAATAGCTAAAGTTAATATTACAGCCATAACTGAAGCAGTTGTGAAATTATACTCTCCGCCAGTCATTGAACTTAAAACGTAAGATCCCATTTGGCATAAAACAAAGCTCCAGAACAATGTCATAATAAAACGCACTCTAATCACTCCTATCTAGTTAGTTCTTATCATATTATATACCTAGAAATTTGATAATTGAAGTTATAATTAAAAAGTTTTAATTAAAAAAGTAACTTAAGAATTTTTTTAATACCCATTTTATAATTCCCCAAAAATACTACATTAATAATAAGGTGATAGGAATGCCTGTAACTGAGAGATTTTTTAAACAAGAGGATCAATATGCAGTTATTCATCTACCTATTAGACCGAATGGTTTCGGAGTACTATATGTCGGTGGGAATACTCATTACGTAGATAATGCACATAGTTCCTTATTGCAGCATTTTGATAAAAGAAAGTTATTATCAACATTAACAGAAGAAGGGTACACAGTATTCACTTCAAATTTATATGGAAAAAATTGGGGTTCTGATGACGCTGTCGATTTAGCAGAAAGCTTATATCATTCAGTTATGAGAAAAGAAACTTTGAATCCATCAATTCATATAATTGGTGAAGGTACTGGTGCATTAGTCGTTTGTAAATTACTTGGCCTCTTAAAGGGAAAAGTCAGAAGTATTTCATTATTAAATCCTTCATTAAATTTAAAAAATGAATTAGATTTAGAAAGAGAAAATAAATTGTTCTATAAAAGAACAGTTCATGAAATTTTAAAAGCATATAAAGCGTCAGATATATATATGGTTATAGATAGAGAATGTTTTTTTTATGAAACAATCTCACCAATTAAAATTTACACCACAACAAGAAATCATTATAAATGGAAAAGCGATATTAGACTTTTAGAAGAAGAACGACATAAAAATAATTTGCCGATTTCGATATTGATTTCATTAGAAGAGAAAAAATTTGACTGTGGAAAAAACTTAATAAGGTTTTTAAAAAAATATCAGGATGTTTTATAGTCTCTATATTTTTTTGAATAAATTTCCCAAAAGAAGGAGGTTAATAATGAAAAAATGTGCTGTCATTGGATCTAGTGGATTTATGGGTTATGAGTTGGTTTGCCAACTAATGGAATATAATGATGTTTCAGCCGTTGTGATGGAAAAGGGAAATGAAAGTGATTTAATAAGTGAAGAAAAAATCTTTTCAATCGGAAGAAATGCAAGGGTCATCTTTTTAGATGAGGAGCAATTTTTATTAGAGAATGAGCAATATGATACTATTTTTATTTGTCATTTTTATGACGAACTAAAGTTAAAAGGCTCAATTAATAGTATAGAATTTACAGAAAAACTATTTAACAAGATCATTGGCAAAAGTAAGGATATTATCTTTTTATTATCGACAAAAAAAGAATTAGCAGATTTAGAAAGAACTGTAAATGAATTGAGTAAAAATATAGATTGCAATATTACTTATATTGAAATTCCATCTTTATATGGACCTTGGGAGCCATCCGCAGGCTTAGTACATGAATTGATTGTTCAAGATCTAGGAAAAAGAAATGTTTCCATAAAAAATGTATACGGTTCTAATGAAATTCTATTTGTAGAAGATGTAGGTAAAGCAATTCGGATAATTTCGGAGAAGGAATTAAAAGAACATAAATATATCATTACAGCTAAACAATGTATGTACTTACCAGAGGACGAGAAATTCACCGGATTACAAAATATGATCGACGGAATAAAGTACGCTCAAATGAGAAACTATATAGATGCAACTCCTTTTGTTATTATTAATACAACTTCATTTGAGGACGGCATACAAAAGCAAAAAAAGCAAATTCAACAGCATTTTCATCTTTACTAATGAAAAACATTACTCATATAGGGAAATGGTTCATTTTGAACTATTTCCTTTTTTGTAGTAGAATACTATTCGTTTAAAAATTCGCTTTGGCTTTGAGCTTCGTCCAATTGAGTGGTATTCTTTTTAAGAAATGATTCATCTTTTTTACATAGCCTAGATATTAAAAGATAAAAATGTAGACAAAGTACATATTATTTCATAAAATTAGTACCAGGTAATAATAAGAAGACATAAAAATAATAAAGTAAGGCGGGGATATTAATGAATGCTGGAATTTTAGGTATTGGCTCATACGTACCCGAAAAAAAGTTAACTAATTATGATTTAGAACAAATGATGGATACTTCAGATGAGTGGATTGTTAGTCGTACTGGTATTAAAGAAAGAAGAATTGCAAGTGACGAACAAGACACTTCTGATTTAGCATATGAAGCTGCGGTAGAAGCTTTAAAAGATGCAAATGTAAAAGCAGAAGAACTTGATTTAATTTTAGTTGGAACTGTTACCCCAGATAAGTCGTTTCCATCAGTTGCATGTGTAATTCAAGAAAAACTTGGAGCTAAAAATGCTGCTGCAATGGATATTAGTGCTGCTTGTGCTGGATTTATTTATGGTGTTGTTACTGCAGCTCAGTTTGTTAATACTGGTACATACAGTAGAATTCTTGTAATCGGAGCTGAAAAGTTAACTAAAATTGTTAACTGGGAAGATCGAAACACGGCAGTTTTATTTGGTGACGGTGCAGGTGCTGCGGTTATCGGACCAGTAAGTGAAGGCAGAGGAATTCTTTCTTATGAATTAGGTGCGGACGGTACTGGTGGTAAACATCTTTATAAAGGTGGAGATCACTTAGTAATGAACGGACGAGAAGTGTTTAAATTTGCAGTTCGTCAAATGGGAGATTCTTGTGAATCTGTATTAAAATTAGCAGGATTAACGAAAGAAGAAGTGGATTTCTTAATACCACACCAAGCGAATACTCGTATAATGGACGCTGCAAGAGAAAGATTACAGCTACCTAAAGAAAAAATGAGTGTAATTATTGACCGTCATGGTAATACATCTTCATCTTCAATTCCAATTGCATTAGTTGAAGAATATAAAAAAGGAAATGTTAAAGAAGACGATGTATTAGTATTAGTTGGATTTGGCGGCGGATTAACTTGGGGTGCAATTGCACTTCGATTCGGAAGATAATCTAATTGAAGGAGGATTTTTTGGAATGAAAAAACGAGTTGTTATTACAGGTTTAGGTGCAGTATCACCTATTGGTAATGATATAAATACAGTATGGGAAAGTTTAATGAATGGAAAGAGTGGAATTGGTGCTCTGACTCGAAAAAATCCTGATAATTTCCCTGTTAAAGTTGCAGGAGAAGTAAAAGACTTTGATCCTGAAAAATATATTGATAAAAAAGAAGTAAAACGCATGGACCGCTTTACTCATTATGCAATTGCAGCTTCAAAAATGGCATTAGAAGATGCAAACTTTACGATTGATGAAGAAATTGCTCCAAAAGTAGGTGTTTGGATTGGTTCTGGTATCGGTGGGATGGAAACATATGAAGAACAGTTTAATACATTCCAAACAAAAGGTGCACGTCGAGTAAGCCCATTCTTTATTCCGATGCTAATTCCTGATATGGCATCTGGACAAGTATCGATCTTAACAGGTGCTAAAGGTCCAAATGGTTGTACAGTTACAGCTTGTGCTTCTGGTGCAAGTTCGATTGGTGATGCTTTCAAAATTATTCAACGTGGCGATGCAGTGGCAATGATTACTGGTGGTGCAGAAGCACCAATTACTGATATGGGTCTTGCTGGATTCTGTGCTGCAAGAGCTCTATCATTAAATCCAGATCCAGAAAAAGCTTGTCGCCCATTTGATAATGCTCGTGATGGCTTTATTATTGGTGAAGGTGCTGGTATCGTATTCCTTGAGGAATTAGAACACGCATTAGCTCGTGGAGCGAAGATTTATGCTGAAATCGTTGGATACGGAACAACTGGTGATGCACACCACATTACAGCACCAGCTCCAGGAGGAGAAGGTGGCGCACGTGCAATGAGAATGGCACTTGATGATGCTGGTTTAACAGTTGAAGATATTCATTACATTAATGCACATGGAACAAGTACTGAATTAAACGATAAATTTGAAACGATGGCAATTAAAGAAGTATTTGGTGAACATGCATACAATGTACCAATTAGTTCAACAAAATCTATGACTGGTCATATGCTAGGAGCAGCTGGTGGAATTGAAGCAATTATTACAGCATTAACAATCCATAATAAAGTAATTGCTCCAACGATTAATCACCAAGAAACTGATAGCGAATGTGATCTAGATTATGTACCAAATGTTGCTAGACCATTTAATGTAAAAGCAGCAATTTCTAATTCATTAGGATTTGGTGGACATAATGTAACTTTAGCATTTAAAGAATTCAGTAAATAAGTTTTAAATTTATTTTGGACACGAAAGCTTAGGCCTTTACCTAAGCTTTTTTTTATTAGAAGTCAGAGTGTAAAAAAAGTAACTTTCACTAGTTAATTATCATACTTTAATAGTAAATTGAGGTGATTAACTTGGGATAATGCCAACTTATAAGTGGGTTGATTTTATTGAAGATAAACAAATGGTAATGAAAAAACTTTTACCATATTTTCCGAAATATAATGAGGAGAGTTTATATAAATATCTTCTTTCCCACGGTTTATCGAGGCTGTCAACCTTGAGTAAGGATGATCTGAAACAACTAGAAAAAAGTATATGGAAAAACCTTTCTGAAGAGTTTGAGAAGTTAAAAAAAGAATTAAATGGACCTGACATCCCGATATTTATTTTACCTTGTCATAGAACGGGAAGTATGTTTAAAAACACGACTTATCTAAGGGGGGGAATCGCACATAAAAATTGTATTTGTTTATTTTTGTCCCCTTTAGAAGGAATTTTACAACATAAAGCAGTATTATTACATGAGTATCATCATATTGTAAGATTGACAAAGTTATATAAAAACAAAAAGGTCACATTACTTGATGCAATGATTTTAGAAGGTTTAGCCGAAACTGCAGTTTTAGATAAATATGGAGAAGCAGTTCAGGCACCATGGACAAAACAGTATTCTTCCAAGCAATGTGAATTATATTATAAAAAATATTTAATAGATAAACTTGAGATAACAAGTAATGATGATAATTTTTCAAAATACTTGTATGGTGGGAACGGAATTCCAAAATTATTGGGTTACAGTGTTGGATATGACATTGTTAAAAGTTGTACAGAGCAGACAGAATGGTCAACTGATATCCTTTTACGAACGCCAAGTAAAAAGATTAAGGAAAATGCAATACATTATATTTCAATTTGAATGCAAACGATTCCAGAGCATATCAGAGCGTATATAATGTATTGCTAGCATTAATGTATCAGAGAAGCTTTAATCTATGATATTTTAATGATTTATTGACTATTTTTCATTCAGTTTGTTAAACACTTTTTGTAATTCAGTGGAAAATGGAATAAATTAGTGAATCACTGACCATACTGAAAGTTACATACAGTTGTGAAGTGAGGGGTAGTAAATGTTGTATTTACATGATGTATGGGTCAATTGGTTTGAAGGTGAAGAAAATGGTTACAATGTCTGTCATTTTTTTGAATGGAGAAAAGATGATAGTGTTGAATTATTAGACCAAGTTCCAGTCATTAAAGTTACTCCAGAGTTATATCAGTATATTGAAAATGAACTATTAGAGCTTCCTTCCGGTCTATTAACTGAAGTGTTTCAAAAGTCTTATGTAAGAAAGAATCATGAGCGTATTCAGCTAGATTACTGCTTTGTAGTAACTGACGGTAATGGTATTATTGCGGTTGACACAATTGGGTATAATATTCCAATTCGAAAAAGCCGTTTAATACCAAGGCAAGAACAAATGGTGTATGATATGACAGCCGAGATTGAAGAAAGTCACTATAAACTTCAAAATTTAGTAAATGATGAAACAAAAGAACATCATATACTGTCACCGTCGCCAATTATTATGAGCGGACTAACAAGAAAAGAAAGACAACTAAAGCAGTTATTATTTATGGCGCTAGATCAACTCCATTCATCAAAAAATCCTTCGGAGATCAGGTATTGGTACACTGAGTGGAATCCAAGATCGTATCAACAAATTCAGGATTTGTCATTTGAGGACATTTGGTCCCAATTATATGACGAAATAAAGAGTGGTTGGTCAGAGCGACATGAGCAATTATGTGGAAGAATCGTTAAAGGTCAACCTTTCTTTGAAAAACTATGGGAAATGGAACACGAACAAAAAGTAAATTAAAAGAGGTTATTTAAAATGGCCTCAAAACGAAAAAGACCCACAAGGTGATAAAGTGCCTTGTGGGTTTTTTAGTCATTTCTCGATATTTCATCTTTTCCTCACAGTAAAGAAAAAGGTGTCTCTAAAGTTCTTTGACTTTTAAGACACCCATTACTATTTTAATTTTTACGTAAAACAGAATTATTTTTTTCTCTTGCGACCTAATCCCATAGCATTTTCCATTTTTTTAATCATTTTATTTGCAACGGCATTTGCTTTTGCAGCTCCTGCATCTAAAATATCATCTAATTCAGACGAGGAAATAATTTCTTTATAGCGTTCTTGTAATGGAAGTAATCCGTTTACTACTACATCTGCAGTATCTTGCTTGAATTCTCCATAATTTTTACCAGCATATTTATTTTCCAATTCTTGAATTGTTTCACCAGTAAATGCTGAGTAAATGCTTAATAAATTTGAAATACCAGGCTTATTTTCTTTATCATACTTAACGATGCCTTCAGAGTCAGTTACAGCACTTTTAATTTTCTTTTCAATTACTTTAGGTTCATCTAAAACAAAAATTGTAGCTTTTTGATTTTCATCGGATTTACTCATTTTTTTAGTTGGATCAGCTAAACTCATAATTCTAGCCGCGTCTTTACTAATTCTGACTTCAGGGATCGTAAAGATATCATTATATTTCTTATTAAAACGCTCTGCTAAGTCACGAGTAAGCTCTAAATGTTGCTTTTGGTCATCTCCAACTGGAACTAAGTGAGTACCGTATAAAAGTATATCAGCGGCCATTAAAGGTGGGTAAGTTAATAAAGCAGCAGATACACCATCTTTACCAGATGATTTATCTTTAAACTGTGTCATACGCTCTAATTCACCAATATAAGATATACATTGCATCATCCATCCTGCTTGTGCGTGTGCAGGTACTTCAGATTGGATAAAAATAGTTGATTTTTCTGGGTCTAATCCAGCAGCAACATAGATTGCAGATAGACTTTGAATGTTTTTACGTAAAGCTAGTCTGTCTTGCGGTACTGTTATTGCATGTTGATCAACAATACAGAAATAACAGTTATAATCATTTTGTAATTCAATGAATTGTTTTACCGCACCTAAATAGTTACCTAAAGTAATACCTCCAGATGATGTTGGTTGAATTCCGCTAAAAATAGTTTGCATTTTAAAATCCTCCTAAATAAAGCTAAATAAAATAAAAAAAGCGGCATAATCTCTCTATTACATAGAGACGATTAAACCGCGGTACCACTCTAGTTATTCCAAATAAGGAATCACTCATGCATGAAATCATGCTCTCATCTATCGTTTGAGTTACGTCGAAGCCTACTTATACTATCTGTTCAGTTCGAAGCTCAGAAGTCCATTCGACAGGAAGCATGACTTGTTTTCACCATCCACAAGCTCTCTTAACATGCTAAATCTGTGTACTACTCTTCATCACAGCTTATATATACTTTCTATAGATAATATCCTAATTATATTCAACTTTCAAGATGTTGATACATCGTTTAGTAAATAATGATAAAACTGAATAAAAAAGAAAGGATAACTAAAGTGATTGAAGCCATAAGTAATGGTTTTGTAATTGAAAATCGATATCTTCTATAGATCATATCCTTTTTCACAGTAAGTGATTCATCACCAGTCATTTCTGCCATCTGTTGGTCTCTCGTTCCGAATACTTTACGCATTCCAAAGCGAGTGATATTAAAAAATCCACTTTGTACGATTAATAAAAAACCACCAATAACAAATAATGTTAGTCCAATATAGAATATTGTGTTCGTGAAATGAAGGAAAAAGTTTAATGTTCCTTGGGTAAAAGAAAAGATTCCTGCTAGTACTATCGCAGATAATACGACAATAAAATAGTGTTTCGACATTTAATTTGTGATCCTCCTGTTGGAAAGAATTATATATTGTAGACTTAATAATGCTATACTATAATAACATTGTAAACAGTTTCAACTAATCGTTACAAAATATTTTTAAATTGTTAGCATTTTTAAGACAATTCACTTTATTT
>NZ_NTZO01000215.1 GCF_002559405.1 Bacillus sp. AFS001701
TTAGTTTTTTCAATATAAGCGGCACAACCTGAATGATCTTCATGAGAATGAGTTATCATTACTTGATCAAAATCTGCTTGGTCAATAAAGGATTCGAAATATCTATGTAAGGATTGCGATCCTGTATCAATTAATACACCATCCACTAAATAACTGTAAACATTTAATGAAACACTTTGAAATTTAACTTCTCCATTCAAGTATGAGACGCCATTTTTCTCTCCTAAGTATGATTTTTTCTTTAAAAACATCACCATTCAACTCCTTATCTCCTTACTGTTAAACCAAAAATCATTTTCAAATAATTATCTTTAGTAACGTTATATTTAATACGTATAAAATCCCAACTACAGTTACCTCCATTCGTTTTATTTTTTAAAATATTCTGCATTTTAATTTTATCACAAAATGAATTACCACTCATTCTTTTATTGGGCTAAACTGCCAAATACTCAAATAATTTTGTATAAGCTGTACGTACCAAATAACTCTTTAGTAAATATACCTGTTCTTAAAGTAAAGGAAACATTAACGGGATCTAACCAATGATCATAAATTTTTACAACAAACGCAAGATCAGCATTCCCTTTTGCAAAGGTATCACCTTTCTTTTTAAAACCATGCGAAATGAATACTGGTGCGATTATTTCGTTAATAATCTCCCTAAATGTCTTCTCCAAATGTTTCACCTCCATATATCTTCAGTTAACTCTATAAACCCAATAAAATTCCTTTATTAATTAAAATAAAATTTTAAAATAACTATATGTGTATCCCTTATTAACTACAGCTCCAATTGGATCCTCAATAGCATTGCCTGCTCCTACTTCACAGGGGCGTTATTCATCAATTTCATCTTCTCTAGCTCTTGGTCATCAGGTGGAAAAGCTTAGAATTGAGCTACTACCTATTCTTGTTACCCCTGCTTTTACTGATAATTCACTTGCTAATTGTATCTCTTGATCTGTTAAAAAACACGCTTCTATTATAACTTTAACTAGTGCTTTTCAATTCGCAGCAAAAAATAGTGTTAACCAATGCTTGGCCAACACTTCAAGTATATTTTTAATTATAGTTGACTACAAAGACTTCTTATCGGATAGTTTTTCTATATTTTATATGTTCTTAGACATTTTATTTTGAAACCGGATAGACGTTTAAATATTCTTCTAACGTTATGTTTCTTTTTTTCATTTGTTTAGCTGGTGCTACGCCAACGTATCGAATATGCCAAGGTTCGTATTTGTAACCCGTGATTTGATATTTAATGGATTGAATTAATTTGGTGAAAAGAAAATATTGTGGGATGTTAATTGAATTGACTCCAAGAAGTTTGATTTAATATTATTACTGATTGAATTTATCGTCGTGATGAATTAATTGATTTAGTATGTAGAATTGAATAATGTAACACGAACAGTCGATATTCAAATTCAAATGCCCCAAAAGATAGATATGTAGATTTTTACAGGTTTGTTGTTTGTAAATAATTTCTTTTTGAGCACTCTCAGAATAATCACTATGATTGGAATGGAAGGTGCGAGACCCCTATGGGAGTAATGTTACAGATACTACTCCACCCTCCCCCTACATAATAATAGGCCCATTGTGTTAAAACTAACTTTGGTCCAATTTATTTAATTAGATTGTTTTCTTACCCTGCAATTACTTTTTAGATTAAGTGTATATTTATTCTAAATAAAATCTATGTAATTTGTCAGATCCTAATTGGTATTGAACTATCGCTTTGGATAGTTCAATACCTACTTTTTCTTTACTCATTTTTATAAATGAGGATTCCGTTTATTTTTCTTCATCTAAGAAAATAGTTATCGTTAAAACAATTGTGGGTATATCGCTTTTACACCGCCAGCTAAATTTTGCTGAACCATTCGGCTCAAATTGTCTGCTAAAATTTCATAGTTATCTCCTTCTATACCATCGATTGCCATCTTTGCAATTTCAGCAGGATTTGATTTAGGTGCCTTAATATTTGCTGTTATGTCTGTGTCCATATATGCTACATGTAACCCAGAAACAAGTATATTTTTAGGAGCTAGTTCCAGTCGGAGCGTATTCGTCAAACTCCATTCTGTTGATTTAGCTGCTGGATATGAACCCCCTCCGTTCACGCTCAACCAAGATAGAACGGAGAGAATATTTAGTTACTTCCTTTGCAATCTCGGCTGCCACAGCAATTGATTTTTCATCTGTAATGTCTATCTTTAGTGGGATGACACCAGGGAGATCAATCGATTCCAGTTTTCTAACTCCTGCATAAACCTTAGCTCCTCTCGCAAGAAGTTCCTCTGCAAGATGACTACCCAGTCCACGATTTGCTCCTGTAATTAGTGCTATTTGTTTTGAAATTTCCTTTTACGAATACACCTCATTTTCTATTTACAAATTATTATGTCTTATGTCTTAAAATTTGTATCATAGAGTTTTTGAATTCATTTGAGAATATTCATTCTTAAATATGCACTAAAATTAAGTGATTCTATTATCATTTACCCTTAATATTCGTGAATTATATAACATATTTACGCTCCTTGATTTGGTATTGAAGGACTGGAAGTGACATGTTTAAATCTAACTGAATACAACAATACATAAACGACAATCAAGGAAGAAGACAGATTTAGCACGATAACTTCATGTTCTTTTTTATACTTTCTTTTCTTCGTATTCAAAAAAATAAACAGTAACTACTGCAATTACAATTATAATGATTGGGGATGAAAATAATAAGATCCCTAGAAAACAAATGGCAAGAATTCCTGAGCCTATTTTTAAATAAATTGAGTTGAATAAACTCATACATGCTAATACGCCTAATAGTGCATTACATAAGAAGAAGGCATTAGCAATTGATACTAATTGCTGAATACTAACTATATCCATAAAGAAAAGAATGAATACAACTGCGTGTATACAAAACAAACTTAGCAATGCACGTGACGCAACATTATTTTTATTTTTAAATGATAACCATGTTGGTAATAATCCATTTTTTGCTTGATCTGAAACTAGCCTAGAAACAGCTCCAATTACTAACAGGACTGTACTAATACATAATGCAATTGTAATGGTCGATATAATTGGAGTTGCCCATCGACCAAATAAACTTTGAAGTAATGGAGCTAATGATTGATCGGATGAAATCGAATCTTTTGAATGTACCCACTGGAATGCCAGAGCTACCGTCAGACTTACAATAGCAATCACTGAAAAACTTAATGCTACAGCTTTTGGAATTGTCTTTTCAGGTGACTTTACTTCTAATGAGTAACTGCCAATTACTTCCCACCCAATTAATGCCCAAAACAACAATAATAAACTTTGGCCAAAATCATTCACAGTAATTGGATTGGATAAAGATATATTGCCATCAACTGTAAATAAAGTATGAAAGCTACCTACAAGTAGAGTTACTACTATAATACTGGACATAAAAAGTGCAAATTTTCCTACATCTGCAATATTCCTGGTTAAGATCAAATACACAAAACATAGTAAGCCAATTGCTAGCCATTTTTCATTAAAAAGAGTTTGTGTTGTTAATAATTGTAAATAATGTCCCGCTGTCCCAAACACTGCAATAGGACCAAAACAAATTGCTAGTAAAAAGAATATTGCTGAAAGATTTTTAATATGAGTTCCAAAAGCACGCTCTACTGCTAAAGGTACACCTGAATCACCCGGTATCATTAAACTTATTTTCCCGAACATATTTGCAAATAACATACTTAGCCCAAGCATAAGTATCCAAGCAAAAATTGCATAATTTCCAGCTATTTCAAATACAGCAGGAGGTAATATGATAATTCCTGAACCTAATATTGGACCGATCATTAGCCCACTTAGCAATAAATATCCTATTTTCCGATTCTCCATAAAATCACCTCAAATTTTTATTAGAAGAAATTGTAATCTCGTATAATTTAATTATATGTAACGACATATAATCGGTAAAATGAATATATACGATATTATCAATCGGAAAATTCGATAGAAGGAGGTATTTATGGAAATACGCCATTTGATTACATTTAAATCAATCGTAGACTTGGGTGGTATTTCAAAAGCTGCAGTCCATTTAGGGTATGCTCAGTCTACCGTTACAACAATTATCCAAGCACTTAAACAAGAATTAAGTGTCCCATTGTTTGATCGAATCGGTAAAAAGGTTCAATTAACCGAAGTTGGTGGTCATTTTCTTACCCCTGCAAATTTTTAAAGCAGATTTAGAATTAGTATATCTAAATAAAAAAGAATCAGAGCAATCGACCTGATTCTTTATCCACTATTCAAATGCACTTAAGTATGTGAAACAATTAATTCACAATCACCATCTAAAACAAACTCCCCAAATCCAACCGGAATGATGAAGTTTGATCCTTTTGATAATATATATTCTTCACCGCTGTGGATTAGTTTTCCATTTCCTTTTATAACACTAAATAATAAATATTGATTATTATAAGTTAAATGTGTTTCACCAGTAATGTCCCATTTATATACAGTGAAAAATTCTGATTCTACAAATGTATTAATCTTGATATTTTCTTTTTGTTCCGTTTTAAAATCCACTACTGTTTCTTGATTGGGAACTGTTGTGACATCAATTGCTTTATTTAAATGAAGCTCCCTTAAATTTCCCTCATGGTCCTTTCGATCATAATCGTATACGCGATAAGTTGTATCAGAGCTTTGTTGTGTTTCTAATACAAGAGTACCTTCACATAATACATGAATGGTTCTACTTGGTACATAGAAAAAATCACCAGGCTTAATTTTTACTCTGCGTAGTAAATTAGACCATTGGCCTTCTTCAATTTGGCTAATTAGTTCTTCTTTTGTTTTGCATTGTGGCCAAATATCATATGTGCGTCTTCTTTACAGTCAAGAATGTACCAACATTCTGTTTTTCCAAGATCCCCATTTTCATTTACTTTTGCATATGAATCTTCAGGATGAACTTGTAGAGTGAGTAAATTAAAATGAGATTTTCACTTTAAATCCAGTAGTGGCTCACATTCATTAGGTGCGCGGATAGAAAAATTAATTGGGAGAAATATCTAGATTCATTACCAATACAACAAAAGGCTGATCCCAGATATCCTTACAATAGACATTTTAATATTAAATGTATTGAATACAGAGGTGAAGAAGATATACCAAATGATTTTTTAGAGATAAAAACTTATAAATAGAAATTTTAAAAAAATCTAAAAAAGCCATTCATTGGCCACTCACATCTTCTTCATTAATCTCAATTGTTGGTACAAACTCTGCATCCATCAGTATTTCATTGATTAAATAACCTACGTTAAAAAATGCATTTGTCGCTCTGAAATTTACTAGAAATTTAATTCCCTTTTGGAATCCTAAATCTTCGTATGTTGTTTCTTATCTCCTAAAAAATTATTTATTAAATAAAACATCAAATCAAAGTTAAAATTATAGGAAATATTTTCTGAAGTAACAGATTTGTGTCGTTTTTGGAAAAAAATGAACTGTACTTCAATTAAACACATTTGTGTCGCACTTTTCTCGAGTAAACACATTTGTGTCGCAAACCAACGGCATAAATATGTTACCTACCCTTGATATACCAACGTAATTATATAATTAAGAGTAAACACATTTATGTCGGTGTACATTTCTTTCCAAAACCAAAAAACAGCCTAGCTAAAAATAGGCTGTTTATAAATATTGATAAATCACTATATATAATGTTACAAAAGCTTAAAAGTTAATATACTTTGCTGGATTAACAGCGTTTGATTTTGCTTCATTCCATTGTCCATCATGTAATTCAAAGTGAAGATGCTGACCAAAAGAATGACCCGTATTGCCCATCGTTCCAATTTTTTGTCCTTTTGAAACAGTTTGCCCTGTTGAGACTTGATACTTTTGCATGTGAGCATAAACTGATGTAAATACTTTTCCTTTAATATTATGTGTAATAAAGACAACATTACCATAACTAGATGAATGGTAAGCTCGTATTACAACGCCATTTGCTACTGAGACAATCGGTGTGCTTCCATTTTTAGCAATATCTACGCCATAATGCGTTTCATGATCAAATGATCGATATCCGAAACCTGAAGATACATACCCTTCTGCTGGTCTTGTAAAATTACTACCTGAATTACTTGAAGCAGCTTTTATTGCTTTTTCTTGTTCTTTTAATAAGTTTTCTTGTTCTTCTAAACTCAAAATATCCTTTTCTTTTTCATTTACATCATCCTTAAGTTTGCTAAGTATAGCCTTCATTTGAGTTTCTTGATTAACAAGTGTACGTTCTATATTTTGAAGATCTTTTTTATCATTTTCCAATTTAATTTGAGTTAACATTAAGTCTTTCTTTTTTAATTCAACTTTTTCAAGATCATTCTGTTGTTCCTTAACAATGTCTTGATCAGCATTCATAAATTTACCAATTGCATTTATTCGTTGAACTAAATCACCAATACTTTTTGCATCAAAAATAACGTCTAAATATGAGTTATTTCCACCTGATTTTTGTATTGTAATTAAACGATTATTTATGATTACTTGACGTTGATCTAAACGTTTTTGAAATTTTTCTATTTCAGCTTCTAAATCTTCTATTTCTTTTTTACCATTGATTATTTCCGCCTCTTTTTGGCTCATCTTTATTTTTGCATTCTCAATTGATGAGTTAATTGTATCTAACGAGTTTACTAACAATTTTTGCTGATCTTTTAATTGATCTATCTCATTTTTCGCTTTTTGAGCTTCTTCCTGAACTTTCACTCGTTTATCTTGAATACTCTTAATCTTTGTATTTGGTATAGTCTCTGCAAGTACACCTTTTGGAAGTAAAGTAAATGATAAACTTGCAGCTACTAATATTAATTTATTAATAATTTGTTTCATCGTTATCTCCCTAAGCTTGACATATACTTATATATGTTAACTTAGAAATGTAACAATTTTATGCAAATTAGACTACACTCTTTTTACAAGTTTTTTACAAACTCTTTGCAGCACTATGCTGAATAAAATTGCAAATGTCTCTTTTTGTATAAATTACCTGGGTCAGTGAGAACTGTTTAGAAACATATAAAAAAAGCGTCAAACCGGCATCACACCAAGACTTTGACACTTTTTTCTAAAATAAATATGTAACTGGATCACCATTAAATATATTATTTGAACTTCCAATAACCATCCAACATTTCAAAAAAATGTCTTTGATTCGTATCAGAAACGTTCACTAAAAAAGGTGTCTCCCCTTTTTCTTTTAATACCTTAGCAGCTGGACCATCTCCAATTGGTGTACAAAAAAATAAATCAGTTCCGTTCAATTTTAATATTCTACTACGTGCATTGATTTCAGAATCAATATACTCCTCACCTTGTTTAAGTCCAAACAAATTCTCCCAAATTTCTAATGTCTTATCTAAATTATTTACGACAAAACCAATGCTTTCCAATTTGGGTTGACCTAATATATGTGATCCGATAAATCCTTGATCCTCAAATTCCGAATACCTTTCTTCATCTGATTTTTGCCATTCAATAAAAAATGGTAACTTAACATTTTTTTCGGGATACTCAGGGAATAACAATGACCATCTGATTATTTGACCATCAGCACGAACTCTCCCCCCAGAAAGCGGTCCATATACTGTAAGTCCTTTTTCTTTAAATTTAATTGCTAGTTCTTTAATTTGATTGGTTCGGATCGCTATTGTCGCAGGACCTTCCCGACTTTCTTTTGCTAGCTGTTCTACGATTTGCGTAATTAATCGATTTTCATCATGTTTTTCAGCTATTGATAAATTTTCAATTCCTAAAAATTCAATATAACTTAAGCCAAAATAAGTTAGGGTATTATATGTTCCCCAAGATTCATGACGTCCTCCCTTCACAACATGTATTCCTCTTTGCTCTAAGGGTAACATTGCTTTTTCAGGTTTTTTAAAGAACCAAACAAGATGGTCAAAGAATAAATCCATTATCGTACTCCTTTCACTCGATTGTTAATGATTTCAGCAACCGCCTTTTCAGCTGATTTGAGGGCACCTTCAAGATGTCCACTATAATCTGAATTCGTCTCAGTACCAGCAAAAATAATTTTCTTTCCCCACATGCCTTCTACTGTGAGTGGACCATAACTCTGGTAATTTTTAAGAGGACTTAAGTCCTCCTCAACAGTGGTTTCAGAATCGATGGACCAATCTTTATAAAATATAGCCTTTACGTTTTTAGCTTCACTTCCAAAGAGCTTAACTAACTGGTCAACAACCAATTTTAAAACTTTATCCTGACCCATTTTTTCACGTGTTTCTGGTGGCATTCCAAAGAAACCAAATAATGCACCAGAGCCCTTAATAGGAGAGGCATCATATATTTCTTCTAAGGGACCAACTGCACTTAATACATATCCTGAAAGTCCTAATTCTCTCCAGAAGGGACGATTATAGACTGCTACTACTTTGGCCTGTCCCGCCATCCACGTAGGTTTTTTTACAATATCAGTAATAAGATTTGGATGGAGTGAAGGTGAAAATTCAATGTGTTTCGCCACAAGACGTGGTGGCAATGCCAATATAACAGCATCTGTAGAAAATTTTTTTCTCATACCATTAGAAAGCTCTGCTTCAACCGTGATATCACCAGATTCATTCAGTTGAATTTTCTTAACTTGTGTTTCCAACTCAACTATTTCTGAGGGAATAGTCTCTGCTAGAGCATCGATAAGAGACTGCACACCTCCAGTCAATCGGACCCATTTTTCGTCAGAATTTTCTTCTTTCAGCACACAGCGCTCTGGTGGCTTGATTTGGAAGCGTTCTATCAGTATATCTCCTTTCATGTATTGTTCAAATGTTTCTAAATTTAGTTCTTTTACAAGATTAGTGATATGTCTCTCATATTGTGGCCAAAACCATGTAGGACCAAGGTCAAATTTGCCAAGGTCAAGGCTGCTTGGATCTGAAGTACTCAAAACCCTACCACCAATCCGATTTCTTGCCTCTAGAATTTTACATTTAATGCCTTCTTTAGAAAGTAGTGATGCAGCACGTAGGCCACTTAAACCTGCACCAACAATAATTACAGGGTTGTTCATATATTGTCCTCCTTCTGACAACGTCAATGTTGTATAAACGTAATTTAATCATAATTCAAAAACTATTAATCTCTAATTCGCAACACATACATTCCACTTTCTAAAAAACTAATTCTACTTAATAATTCTATTTTTCAAACATCTTAACACGCACAAAAAAACCATACAACATTATAATTGTGTGGCAAACAATTTAATAAGTGTATGGTAATTATTATTTCAGATCTTTTAGTAATCGTTTAAGAATCATCAATCCCTGCTCAAGCTCTTCAAGCGTATCTGGTGCACAGACGGAAACCCTAACAGCCCGCTCTGGACAACTTTTTCCAACCACAAATCGTTCCGCCGCATACACTTGTACCCCTTGTTGTGCAGCTAACTTTTCAAATTCTGCACCCGTGACTTTTCCTGGTAATAGTAACCAACGAAATATTCCTCTTTCACTACCTAAGCACGTATAGTTTGACAAATATTTATTTACGACTTGGTTCCTACGAATAGTTTGTTCCCTATGAGCTTTAATTATATTTTCAAATTGATTTGATACAATCGTACGTGCCGCTAGTTCTGAAAATAATGGGGAAACTGATATATTTAGATTATAAAGTGCCTTTGAAATTGACTCCTTGAATCGACTAGGCACAGCAACATAGGCTAGCCGTAATCCAGGTGCTATTGATTTTGATAAACTCGCAATATAGATACTTTGTTCTGGAGCAAAGGATGCTACTGCTGGAATTGGTTTTTCATTGAGGAGATTATATGTCGCATCTTCAATAATGAACTGATTATACTTTTTAGCAATTGCTGCAATCTTTTTACGATTCTCAACAGACAAACAAGAAGCTGTAGGATTATGATAATCCGGAATTAAATAGATGCCTTTAATGTTGTCATTTCTACACGCATATTCAAAGGCAGTTGGACTCATTTCATAATTCTCTGACTTAATTGGTACGATTTGCACACTGAGCATCGCTGCAATCGTTTTCAAGCCAGGGTAAGTATGATCGTCAGCACCAATGCGATCTCCAGGCTTACAAAGACTTGCCAGTGTAGCAGCAATCGCATTTTGCCCCCCATTTGCAAATAAAATATGATCGACGGTTGTATCAAATCCACCTCTTCGGATTAGCTTTATAGCTGCATCCTTTTGCCACAAGCTTTCCCCTGCTCTACCGTATCCAAACCATTTTTCATAATCTGTCTCTTGCAGCATATTTTTCAGTTGGAGTAATAATGGCTCATATGAAGCGTTATCAGGTAGTGTCGCACCCATTTCAATTAAATGCTTTGGCTTAGTATCTTCAAGTAAATATGCATTCGATAAAGCATCATACGATACAAATGTCCCACTTCCAACCGATGCACTTAACAATCCCTTTAGCTCGCAAACTTTAAACGCTTTTGAAATGGTACTTAGATTTAAATCTAAATAATCGGCCAGTTCTCGCTGTGGGGGAAGTTTAGTCCCTGGTAATAAAACTCCATTTAAAATATCTTTTTCCAATTGCCCTGCGATTGCCTGATAGATGGGCTTTTTATTTTTATCAGTCGATGGATTCCAACTCATCGGATAGTTTTCGAAAGAATTAATTGACATAATATGCATCCTTTTTTCACACAATTATATAATTGTGTGGTTTATAAAACAAATATAATCTTGTTAATTAGACCTCAACTACAACGAACATATGAATTGACCAATATAAAAAACTCCTCAACAAGGCAAGGAGTTTTATCTTCATTTATTTCGTTCCAGAAAATCTTTAACTCCTTCGAAATGATTCTTCATTTTTCCATCGATTTTCTCTAGGATATAATGACTGTCTTTTGCAAGCGGACTATTTGGTGTTTGATGTGAATCAATCGAAGCAATATAGTGTGCCGAACTGATCTTCATTGATAATAAGTTGTGAATGTGATGCCCGACATCATAATGCACCCAATCGATTACATGATAGTAAACATTTTCTATGATCATGCGGACTGGGTATAGGAAAAGTTTATTCGTTGGAATCAGTAATCATACTACACCTACTCCGAACCCAATAAGTACCACTTTCATCCCTATTTCTTTGGTCAAATGAGCGAACATGAATTTTGAATCAACAAACGATTGTCCATTATTCGTTTTCTCTTGAATGGGTTTGTGATAACCCTCGATCACTAATTTTTGTTCATATGGATAATATGTTGCAAATCGTTTCATCATCTGACATCCTCTCTTCCATATAACACAATTCATTCACTACGTGTCCCTTTATTAAACGATATGAGACAACTGGTAAAGTATTCTAACAAATGAATGTACTACGCAGTATCAATAAGAACGATTAGAATATTAAGGATTATTCCGTTGCAGTGGCATCTAGACTGTTAAGTTATAATGGAAAAAAATACTGAAAATCAACCATTTCCATGTTTCTAACTCCTGGATAAACCTGAGTCTCCTCTCGCCTACTCATTTCTTTACATGATTCTAAATAAATACATTGAAAAATTCTAATACTAATCTTAAGAGGTGATTTTAATGAGTAAATGGAACGAGCAAGCCGCAGCGAATAATAATTTGCCATCTAGCACAATACGTACTTCTGAGCTTATGTTAGGTAAGAAAGCCGACCATGAATTTGCTGAAGACTTATCTGATGGCGGAGAAAGAAATAAAAATATTGAGATGCTAAATAAAAATCCTAAGCTGAAATAATTGTAAGTATGCCTCAATTAACAGAAAGAAGAGCTAATCGAATATCTGACGATTAGCTCTTTACAATTTACATTGACAAATTATCGCATTAATTAGTTATTAACATTTTTAGGATAATAAATAGAATTATGGTCTAATATTCAGATCAATTTAAAGTTTATTTTGTGATGAATTTTAAGTACACTTTTAAAAGTTAATAACCTAGTTCCTCACTTTTCCCTATTAGAAGACACAATAAATAATCAATTATCTTTACAAATTAGTTGCATATGATATACTCTTTTTTGGTTTAACTAGATTAGTTTTCAAAGGAGTAACTTCATGAGTATTCAAAACGTGTATCTTTCTATCAAACAAGGAGAAACAGCCACAAATCAGAATAGAATTCCTATTTCCTTTAATGAAACGTTGCTAGGGCGTACGTGGGGTAATGATTTCCCAGATATTCCTTTTACAAGTCAATATATTTCAAGAAAACATGCTTTAATTTGTTTCGATAAAGAAGAAAATTACACTATCGTTGATCTCATGAGTAAACATGGAACACAAGTAAATCATATTTTAATAGAAAAAAATAAACCATATTTTCTTCGTGATGGCGATTGTATAAGTCTTGCAAGTGGTGCCGCTGTACTTATTTTTCATAATTTATCAGAGCAGAACCTTGGTGACACAATTGATATGCCATTAGTTTTAGATAAACACATAAACGATTTCAATGGATTAACTGTGAATGTAGTTAAGAGAGAAATTTTAATTGAAGGTGTAAGAATCCATCTAACTAGTAAAGATACAGAATTATTTTTGCTGTTATATCAAAGAGCCAATAGCGCAGTTAGCTATAACGAAATTAAAATAAATGTTTGGCCGGAACGAATTACGAAAGATATTGAGCAACCTGATGTAGGACGGGAAGAAATTAATACCCTTATCTATAGATTACGTAAGAAATTAGGTAAATACGGTCAAAAGATTGTTTCTGTCCCTCGATATGGTTATATGTTTGATCAAGAAGATATGTAATAGATAAAAACGAATGAAAAAGAGTGTAGAATATTTAAAATTCTACACTCTTTTTTTTCGCAAATAATTGTATTTCCCTTATAG
>NZ_NTZO01000216.1 GCF_002559405.1 Bacillus sp. AFS001701
GTATTTAGCCAAGGAGAGAAAAGATTGCTCTCCTCATTTTTATTATTACAATTAAAAACGAGGAATATCTATTTTAAATTTTAAAAAGAGGGATCTATCTGCTTTAATTTGCCTAATAAAAATTCATTAACACCTTACATGTTTTCGTTTAAATCCTAATAGCCCTTTATCTAAATCTTTTTGAATTTTCTCAGAGCAAAGTAAAATGGTGCTTTTTTTCTTGTCCTTTTTCATTTCGACTGGACCAATTGCTTTTGCAGTTTCAACAGCTTTTTCATGTTGAGGTACATATGAAATGGCTACTGTGTAAACAAAATTATTCATTGCAGATTTTGTTCGTTCAGGAGATTCATGGATTGTATCTTTCACCTGTTCAAGAAGGTCTGAAATCTTGATCGCGTCAAATTCAGTATCCGAGCGATTCCCTAAAAGCCAACAATAACAGCTCCAACCAGCTGACATTTTAAGTTCATCTCCGCTTGCAATCCATTTATCGGCTACCTCTTGCGCAATATCGGCTTCAGCTAAAGTAACTGCAACTACATAGTCTGAAAGCATATAGAAATATGCTCCATCAATCCAACTTTCAAAGTCTTCTTCAGTCATTTTCAAAGGCTCTGCAATAATCCCCGCAAAATACATCGCATCGTAATTACCTGTTACATATAATTGATTCGCTAATTGTTGATCCATTTTAATTTTCTTAGCAATCGGCTTCATTGCGCCTGTTGCCACTCCAAATAGTGGCTCATGTGCCCCGTTACTTATGTATGTCTTTTTTGTCCGCTCCTTACCTAGTGCTTCTAGCTCCTGCATAACCGTTTCCAAATCCACCGTTTTACACTCCCTTTCTTCACATTCCTACATTGTTTCCTTTTATCCAAAATTTTTATCAAGAAATACTAAAATAGCACACAAAATCAATATAACAGTACTTTTTAAACTACTACAATGTTATATCATTTCTGCTACTACTAAATATCCAACCAATTCTTCCTTATAACATCAAAAAAATAAGTTGCCATGACAACTCATTTACTAAAACATTATTTAATCATTACAACTCTATGTAATTTATTATATTTTTTATTGATTTGGCATTCTCAATACCAACGCTTCGAAATCCGTTAAATCCATTAATTTTTATGATGGCACCACTTTTTGTGAACCAAAGTAATGAACTATATTCAACTGTTTTATCTATTGGACTTCTGAATGATAACTGAACATCATATTTAGCTAAATCAACAATTGGCTTTTCAATTTTTTTACTAAATAAATAGATCTCTTCTAATTGATTTAATTTTTCCTGTTTTTCTACATTTCCCGGTTTAAATTTGGTTACATTATTCCCGAACTTTGTCTGGTTATAACCAATCCATATTTCATTTTTTGCTTTGGTAAACTTCATTTTTTCAAAATAAAATCCACCTAAGCATAAAGATAGGATTACTACGCATATCAAAAATATATATGGCTTTCTCAATTATGGCCCCTCCGTAAAAAAGATCCGTTTTCCAATATGATATAACCATATTTTACCATTTCCAAAAGTAGTTTAATATAAAAATTTTTCTAGTTTCATCTATCTTTCACATATTTTACTAGTTGTTTTTCGATGACTAGATTTCGGTGGATTGTACATAATTGATTTGAGTTTTGTCCTATGTATTGGGATTATTATGTAAAGCAAAAACTCGCTAAAAATAATTAGCGAGTTAATTTTTGTATTTAATATAGGTGCATATGTATTTAAAACATTAATTTGGTATAAATTTTCCAATCTCATTTGACAAAATTGAAGTATCCCACGGATACCAGTAGTAGGTAGCTCCGTCAAATTCAATCGTATACTTATAAGCGATTGGTTCATCTGTATACAATACAATTTCATAGTGAGTAGAATTTGTATGATCATTGTTTGGTTGAAAATTTGAATCTTCCTTACTATTCTTTAAGATATCTAGAAAGTCAACTATTTTTTCTTTGTCTTTAATCTCAGATATCTTTTTCGCGCTAGGTGAATAAGATTGGTAGATTTCAATCAGATCTACTTTTTCGATTGGTACATCTTTAAAATACCACTTATAATCAGTTGTCCCTTTTGCAAAATAGATTCTATACCCATTTATTGCAGTTTTGTCTTTTAAGGCAATTAATTCAGGATTACCCTTGATTGAATAAATGTCCGTTCCTTTCTCATGGAATGCTGCATCTCCGTCTTTTATTTTATAACTGGGATTTGTAACATGATCTGCTACCCTGAATTTTACTTCCCCTACTTTTTCATCAATAAATTCTTCATTAGCTAAAATTCCTGATTGTATTCCATCGTACTCAACCCCGTTCCATCTTACAAAGTCTACCCAATCTATAATTGATTGACTTTCTGAAGGGATGAAACGACAAGCGACAAGTAGTAAAGGCAATATGATAAACGATAGCTTGAACAGACTAACTCTTTTCATTAAAACCTCCTTAAAAATTCACTATTTTACATAGTATTCAATTTCTTTAATGAAATGCCCTTCATAGATTCAGCAATAAAGTTGAATAAATAAATGACCGCCTTGTGTAAATTTGCGGTCATTTCTCATTCAGTAGTTATTTAATTATCATCATGATTGTATTTCAAGCTTAATCTTGAAAATAACCCTGCATGATCCGAAGGCCAAAGTCCAGTTTTTGTTCTGTCACTCTGAGAATTTCCGATTAGATGAGCCGTTAGTGGATTCCAGCCGTTTTTATAGTAGATATAATCCACTCTTTCGTTCAACAAAGATACTGAATTTAATAAGTTTGGTGCCTGATGTCCAGTAAACCCTTGTCCTATTCCAAAGAAATTCCATCTATCATTTAAGCCCGCATTAACAAATAGATTGTATGTCGTGCTATTAGGAACAGCATTCATATCTCCAGAAATAATAACTGGTAACTGTGTATTTGCCGGTCCTTGTAGGATTTCGGTTGCTTGAGCATTGCGAACAGCTTCATCATTTGGTTCCAAATGTGTATTGATTAGTTTGAAAACTTTTTCCCCTTTCTTTACTTCTAAAGAAGACCATCCGCGAAGCACTGTTATAGCTTGTCCTCCTACAGGTAAAGTTAAATTTGTTTGAAAGTTTTCTTCATGTTTACTAATAATCTTCCATTTAGAATCCTTCCGAATCAATATGGCATCCCTATCTAAATATTGAACTAAATTTCCATTACTATCAGGTAGTTCCACCGATAGATTATCGTTCTTAGCTCCAATTTTGTATTTTAATCCGAGTTTTTCTAATTCACCTATCAATAATTCAATAAAATCGAAAGTAACAATCCCAAATGTAGGGATCATTAGCTGTAATAATTCAGCCTCTTGTAAACCAATAAAATCAGGTTTTTCTTTTGCGATTCCTCGAGCAATTGCCTTTACGCGAGTCGTAATGTCAGTTGCTGAAATTGCTGAAAGACTTCTGTTACACGCTGGGGAATTTGTGCCAGTGTTGCTCCTATTAACGGCGTGAGATCTGCTCCCAAATAAAGATTCCACGTTTGGATTGATATATCATGTTTATGCCTTGAACTCAATTATTCTTCACTCCTATTATTATTAATCTCTATTAATAGATGAAATAGAATAATAAGTGAAATGGCGATAAGATTAAAAAGTGGTTAATTGATAGAAAAGAAATAGTGTTAACTTCCATCTATGCAAAAAGTACTAGAGAATCAATTCTATTAAAAGTATAAATTGTACACTAAACGCCACACTTCTCTTAATTTCACTAACTGCATTCATATGAAAACGATCTCTAATTTACCGTGACAAACGCACATTTTTTATAAAAGTTTGTATTTGAAAGCACTTACATTTTAATTGCACATAAAATATATTGAATGGAGGGATGAATGAATGGAAAGAATTTTTTTAATGTTAGCTAGTATTATTGCTGGTTTTGCTTTAATCAAAATGCCTTTAGCAGGCACATTCTTATCAAGTGTAGAGCCATTAACAGATTTAATTGGTATTTTAGCTATTTTAATTTTCTCCCTTTTCCTAATATACAAAGGGTTTATGAATCTTATCGGTAAGTAGGAAGTATATTAGGTTTAGAAATATACAAACGATACAAATTATTAAATAAACCTGTATCAGATTACTAGTTAATCTAAGATACAGGTTATTTTTTTGATGCCAAACATAAATACTTCTACATTTTTGCTTTTTTAGTGTTCTTTCCTTTAACCCGCTTTAACGTTGCTACAATCAAAAAGCTTACAATTACTAATAAAAGCCATGAACTTACTTTACCTAGATGAACTAAACTCCAAGCTACCGACTGATTAGGATATTGCCAAGCACCAAAAAACGTTGCAATATTTTCGGCTATCCATATAAAAAATCCGATTAGCACGAAAGATAGTGCGATTGGCATACGGTACCTGGTTCCATGAACTTCATAAGTGACCCAAGATTTCCAAAAAACAATTATGACAAGCCCTGATAACCACCAACGAACGTCAATCCAAAAATGGTGAGTAAAGAAATTCAAATAAATGGCTGCTGCAAGTGAAGCAACTACCAAAAATGGTGGCCAGTTAATTAGTTCAACATTCAACCTTCTCCACGCTTGACATAAATAACTGGCAACACTTGCGTACATAAATCCACTATATAGTGGCACACCAAATAGTTTGGAGTATCCTTCCCCCGGATAAGCCCAAGATCCCATATGTACCTTAAAAAGTTCAAGCGCAAGTCCAATTAAGTGAAACAGTGTGATGACCTTTAACTCATCCAATGTTTCAAGCCCTGTACGCACCATTAACCACTGCATCAAAATACAAATCAAAAGTAACCAATCATATCGTGGTAGTAATGGAAGTGGCACAACTTTAGTAAAAGCTAAAGAAGCAAAAATCACAACAGGAAAAATACATGATAAAGCTTGCTCCCAACCAAATCGAACTAGTTGTTTGACCGCTCTTAAAAAATGTGACTCAGCCTTTTGAAGTATTAAATTCACCATTAGCTCTCCTTCATAAATTGATCTCAATCTCAACTAACTACTTGTTGTCTTCATCATTTTGGTACTCTAAAATATCTCCAGGTTGACAGTCTAAGGACTTACAAATGGCTTCTAAAGTTGCAAAACGAATCGCTTTTGCCTTACCGTTTTTCAATATAGAAAGATTCGCCATCGTAATCCCAACCTTTTCCGAAAGCTCGGTTACACTCATTTTCCTTTTTGCCAACATCACGTCAATATTAATAATAATTGCCATTTTCTTCACCTCATACCGTTAAATCATTTTCTGATTTTAT
>NZ_NTZO01000217.1 GCF_002559405.1 Bacillus sp. AFS001701
ATAAATGGTGGAGGGGGACGGATTCGAACCGCCGAACCCACAGGGAGCGGATTTACAGTCCGCCGCGTTTAGCCACTTCGCTACCCCTCCGGTTAAAGAGTGCCGACTAGAGGACTTGAACCCCCAACCTACTGATTACAAGTCAGTTGCTCTACCAATTGAGCTAAGTCGGCTTAATAAAAGTTATATCACTTAATTTTGTTTATTTCCATATTTAGTTCATCTCTTAGTCGTCCTTGTCTCAGGAAGGATTTCAAGATGTTGCTCGACAAGTACGCTGAGGTTTCGCTACGAAGCTTATTCGTTCGTGCTCTACCAATTGAGTTAAGTCGACTTAATAATTATTTGCTATCTATTTTAAGATGGTGGCTCGGGACGGAATCGAACCGCCGACACGAGGATTTTCAGTCCTCTGCTCTACCGACTGAGCTACCGAGCCATCTTAAATGGCGGTCCCGACCGGGATCGAACCGGCGATCTCCTGCGTGACAGGCAGGCATGTTAACCGCTACACCACGGGACCATTTGGTTGCGGGGACAGGATTTGAACCTGCGACCTTCGGGTTATGAGCCCGACGAGCTACCAGACTGCTCCACCCCGCGATAATGTAGATACTAACTAAGTTAGATCCATTCATATGAAATTTAATAAAAATGGAGGAGTAAGAGGGATTCGAACCCCCGCGGGCTGTTACACCCCTGTCGGTTTTCAAGACCGATCCCTTCAGCCAGACTTGGGTATTACTCCATTATAAGTGGTGGACCTTGTAGGACTCGAACCTACGACCGGACGGTTATGAGCCGTCTGCTCTAACCAGCTGAGCTAAAGGTCCTTAAATAAGTAGCGGCGGAGGGAGTCGAACCCACGACCTCACGGGTATGAACCGTACGCTCTAGCCAGCTGAGCTACACCGCCATAATAAGTTAATTTAAGTTTCTTTAAGTGGAGCCTAGCGGGATCGAACCGCTGACCTCCTGCGTGCAAGGCAGGCGCTCTCCCAGCTGAGCTAAGGCCCCATGTTTTAAATGGTCGGGAAGACAGGATTTGAACCTGCGACCCCCTGGTCCCAAACCAGGTGCTCTACCAAGCTGAGCCACTTCCCGTTCAGAATTACAGGTGAAATAATATGGCGCGCCCGAAAG
>NZ_NTZO01000218.1 GCF_002559405.1 Bacillus sp. AFS001701
CACACGCATGCGTTAGTTCAGCAAGAAATATCAAAACAGATAAAAACAAATTATAAAGCTGTATCTAATGATGAAAAGTTATCGATTTTTTTATTGAATTTTCTGAAATCAAATAATAGAATAAACTTGTTAAATAAATTAATGAGGTGTCTGAAATGAAAAAATTGATTTACCTTTCCATTTTTTTATTATTTACAGGGATAATAGGTATTACAGTTCAAGCTCAAACACCAAGTAAAGAAACTCCTTTAAAAGAAAAATTTAACGTGAAAAAATTAGATGTCGGTGAATTTTTCTTAAATCATAATGGAACGTTTATATTACGTGATGTTAAAACTGGAAAAACCTTTGTCTATAATCAGGAAAGAGCTAACACAAGACAAACCCCAGAATCTACATTTAAGGTTCCAAATGCATTAATTGGTTTACAAGTCAAAGCTGTTCGAGATGAGTATGATGTAAAACGATGGGACGGCGTAAAACGTGAATTTGATACATGGAACCGTGACCATACCCTGGGTTCGGCTATGCGTGAATCAGCTATTTGGTATTACCAGGCAATGGCTAAGGATATTGGAGAGCAGCACATGAATGAATGGGTACAAAAAATCTCGTATGGAAACGAGGATATTAGTGGAGGAATTGACCATTTCTGGTTAAGTAGCTCTTTGAAAATTAGTCCTCTTGAACAAGTTGATTTTATGGAAAAGTTGTATAAAGAAGAACTTCCGTTTGATAGACCTATAATGAAAACTGTTAAACGAATGATGATCCAGCTTGAAGGGGAACACGAAACAGTTTACGGAAAAACAGGGACAAGATTGTCTGATTTAGGATTAGGATGGTATGTTGGGTTTATAAAAGTGGACAAACGTCCTTATGTTTTTGTAACAAACATTGAAGGTACGGGTACAAAAGCTAAAAACATCACATTAGATATCTTAAAGAAGTACAACTTAATTACTGAGTAAAAAGGTCATCAGGTACTGAATTTTCATTAATTGATATCTATATAAAATAAGAAGATTAAGAAATATGCTTTAAATTATTCAATCGAGCGCAATAGGTAAAAAAGATGCTAAATTAAGCCATAATACACAAGGATTCATTTATGAACTAGTATATTATGGCTTGTACTTTATTCAAAAGAATTGGAATTGGTGTTCCGTTTCTGTCACCAATTATTCCATTTAACCCGTACGAATTTCAAGATATCCTTGTTCGGAGAAATCTGAAAAAACTCAACAATAAGCATCATTCATACCCTAATATGTCTTCAGTTAAGAAGTAGTGCGATGATTTTCAGGTATTGTTTTCTATACATTTGTTCAATTAGGTAACCCTATTCGTATGGATGGTTGAAGGGAAAGATTAGTAATGGCTAAAACTCGCTAAAAGTAGCGAGTTTATTTTTCAAAAATAACAATACCTTATTCAACTAAAGCATGCATTAGTTAAACAAGATTTCGAGGAGATGCAAAATGAAAGTATTGCTTGAACTAATTAGAATTGTATTTATATTCCTATTGTTAGGATTAATATTAAGCACATTGTTACGAAACTTATACTTATCGATAGGTGTAAATTTAGATAAATTCGGTTGGATGGGTCCGGTTGCGATTTTTTCTTTGTTATTTGTTTTATATAGAAATAAACTTCAATTTAGTGGTTGGTACACTGGGAAAACGAGAGTTAAACTTTCAAAAAAGGTAACTACTTTTCTTGTATCTGTATCGGTATTATTAATAATTTCACTACCAATTCTAAGTTACTTATTCAACTAAAGCATGCATTAGTTACACAACTTGATCGGCTGTATAGTCGATTTTTTTTGTGAAATTAATGGCATAATAGTTCAATAAGACAATAATTACCATTAACCAATTTTTTGTATATTTGAGATAATCAATGTATATAGATATTTAAACGAACGAGAGGTAATTATGATTAATATATCTTGGATTGAAGCAATTTTAATAAGCATTTTAGGATTTATTTTAATTTTATCATTTTATTTTTTTACCAAAAAACGAGTATTGATGATAATTATTTGTATGGCTATTTCTTTAATATTTGGAATGAATATCACTTCATGGAAAGCTGGGATATTCGTTCCTATTGTTTTGATGTTGCAAACGTGCATGCTTATCAGTCTATTGATAAAAAGCAAATACACTAATAAATCAGTTTAAATGTTTTAAGAGATTGTAAACCTGATATTCAGTACACAGGAAGTGGAGAAATTATGAAAAATAGAATTAAACCTTTGATAATTCCATCTATTGTCTTATGGATTGGTGGGGGAATTATTTATTTCGCTTCAACTTGGTATTACGGAGTTTCCAATAATTATAGGTTTATTGCCTATATACTAATTATTGTCGGATTTATTATGTATATCTTAGAAAAGTATTTACTTAAAAAAATAACAAAAAAACAACTGCTTTGGTTTAATTTCACTTTCTTGATATTAATTGTTGTTAGTATAGATAATTAATTTTTTCTGGATAATCTTGGATTTTCACTTTTAAACTCCAATAATCCTCATAATTATTTGATTCCAACCATTCATTTGATATTACCAAATACATTTTCCCAACATTTATGGAGATTTCTTCATAAAACAAATAGTGATTTTCATTTAACCTAATATCAATAGAAGGACTTAATACTGACAAAAGTTCCTTACCCAGTTGTTCTTTAAGTATTAATAACTCATTATCTGATAGAATTGCTTGAAATACTTCCATTTATCACTTCTCCCAATCAAATGATCTCATACTATAATGAACTAACGCATGCGTTAGTTTAACAACGATAAACTATAATGCATGTAAATCTAAGATTGAAAACGATAAAATATTATCTGATTGGTCGATTATTGCTTCACAAGACAATGTTAAGTCACTTTCTTGATTATTTATCCAAAGTTCAAATTCCAATGCATATCCTGACCCATCATTATATTCATAAAAACTAATATTCTCATACGCTACATCAGGTGGAATCGTTAGTGAGCCCCAGTGATTTAGTTCTCTTTTGATGTCTTCAATTGTAATTTCTACTGATAGTTTGGATTTAATTTTAATAGTTTCTTTTTTTACTAAATCACAAACAGTTTCTTTAAGTAATATCATTAATTTATCTTTTATTTCCATAATTTCCACCACCTCTTATGATTTTAATAATACAGTATCTTATTGAACTAATCTGCCATTTAGTTGCATAAGAAATATCAACAATCGACTTTAACAGAGCCTATAAATAAAAAAAAGACCGGGGCACATTGCCTCAATCTCTTATATAGCTAATAAATACTTATATATAGTTAGTTATTTAATTTGTAGTAGAAAACCAACCTTCATCTCCGTCACCTTGATTCATAACGATTTTAGGTGAATCACCGTCTTTTACTTCAAAACCTACATATCCTTCGAATGTACCACCTAAGTAAACCTTTGTATCGAATGCGTTAGGAACTATAATGAAAGGTAAGTCATATGTGTAACCATCTTTACTAACTGCTTCAAACATATATCTGCTTAGTTCAAAAGGTGGCTCGCTTAACACTTTAATGTTGCTAATTCTAAATTTTGCAAGTATATAATGGCTTCCACTTTCTGGTGCGTCATTATACATATTTGCGTTTTTAATGATATTCCATGCTTGATCACCTGAAATGACTTCAGTTAATGTCATGTCATATGTTCTTTTTCCATAATAGTCATCAGCACTTAATGTGACAGGAGTATTTAAACTAACTGGCTTATTAATAGAGTGTCCAGGTTGTGATGTATCTGCTTTTGGTAACAACTCAGCAATTTTATTGTTTAAATCTTTAATCTGAGCATCTTTTTTTGCGATTGTATTCGTTTGACTCGTAATCGTAGCATCTTTTTTAGCAATGTCAGACTTATACGTAGCTATCGCTTTATTATTAGCTGTAATCGTAGCATCTTTTTTTGCAATATCCGCTTTGTATGAAGTTATCGCCTTATTATTAGCAGAAATTGTAGCGTCCTTCTTAGCGATATCTGATTTATATGAAGATATTTTTTTATTAGCAGCTGAAAGAGACGACTTAAGTGAAGATACTTCTTTTTTTAAACTAGTAATTATTTTATTTAATTGTGCTACTGATTGTGTAGCAGCCGAACCATTTGTTGTATAAAATCCAGTTGATAAAACAGCAGTCATTGCTGTAATGGCAATTATCTTTTTTGCTTTCATCATACGTTCCCCCGTAATATATTGTTTACTACTAAACTTTATCATAGTGTATAGTGCAAGCATAGAACTAAAATTAGCCAAGCTAATGCCATCTTTCTACTAACCTCATCATTCCAAAGCTATATGAAAATGCTTATTTACAACATTAAGGAAATTCCAATAATAAAGGGCTCAATTTTTCAGAATTTAAATTGAGAAATTGGTTTTTTCTGGTTACCTAATTAATGCACCCGATCATGGAACAAGTACATATACAATCTTAGGTAGAAATACTTGTATTTAAATGGTTATAATGCCTGACTTACTTGTCATGTATCGAATTATGAATTAACCGGAGAAGTTTCATTGATAAACGTATTACTAATTGGATATACTTACAAAAATACATATATCTACCTTGTTTTTTGAATATTTATTGAAATTCTGGTGAATAATTTTAAAGTTTAAATTAAAGGAGGTTATTATGATGGACAAACAACGTGCAAAAGAGATTGCTGCTTCACCAGTTATGGCAAATGTGACATATAATGGAGATCAAATTTATATTCAGAATGTAGATGAAGAAAAGGAAACCGCTAGAGTTTATATTCTTAATCGTCCAGAGGATGAAATAGACGTCGCATTAAAATCTTTAACAGAGCATTAATTTAGTTGAAACTACTTTCGTTTGGAAAGGAAGTATACGATTATATCCAAAAGCATGACATATTTTTTTGATAGTCATGCTTTTTATATTTATAGGGGTGTATTCCTAATTGATAAATTTTAAAAAATTATTTTTCTTATTTGATATCATGCTTAGCATAGTTCATAAATGTAAAAGTTCATTTTTAGTAATTTATATTTGATTGAAAAACCTCATATCCTCTTCCAACAGCTTCTACCCCATGAGCATCTGATCCATACATAAATGGTATGTTCATTTTAATCGCTTTTTGTACAATGTCATCAAATGGATAGGTTTCCCCACAATATGGTTTAAAAAGTCCTGCCGTGTTGTAATCTAAAATGAATTGCTGATTTTTTAGTAAAATTAGCAATTCATTTATTTTTTCATTAATCATTTCACTTGAACCGATACCAATATATTTTTTAAATTTATTGCAAAGTGTCATATGTCCAATACGTTTAGGTTTATAAATACCTAAATCAACTGTTATTGATTCTTTTATCATTTCGTAATATGCAGCTTGAAATTTCTCTGAATCTCCATAATATGAAACGAGTCCTTCTGATGTATCTTCTGCTTGGTAATCAATACAACGCCAACCATCCATACCTTCTAAAAAATGTACAGATAATAAACCAGTATCACAATATTTCCCATATTCGTTTAAAAACTGCCTTGTCCACTGAGTATGTTCAGGTAAATAATCGATTTCAAATCCAATTTTGATGTTGATTTTATCTTTATATTTATTTTTAACTCGTAACATTTCCTTGATGTAATGGTCTGTTTCAACCTCTTTAAATGTAATTGATGAAGCCGCTTCAAATGGATATAAATTTTTTAAAAACGATTCTGGTAGTGGTGGGTGCTCAGTAATGTGTCATCAAAGCCACATTTGATTGCTTTTTCAATCATTTTTTCAACATGCTCACCTGTTCCATGTGGACAAAAGTGTGTATGCGTGTGACCATCTACTTTCAAGATTTGACTTTCTCCTTTCTAGATAACAGTGCTGATCTAATATCTTCTAAAGTCACGCCTTTTTCTACCATTAAAACCATAACATGATAAACAAGGTCACTAATCTCATAAATTAACTCGTCCGTTCCTTCATTTTTTGCCCCGATAATTACTTCACTTGTTTCCTCTCCTACTTTTTTTAGAATTTTATCAATTCCTTTTTCAAATAAATAAGCCGTATACGAACCTTCAATTGGAGAGTTCTTTCGTTCGATAATTGTTTCATATAATTCATTTAGAATTGAATGTTCCACTTTATCACTTTTAGAATCTGTAAAACAAGACCAGCTACCAGTATGACATGCTACCCCACATTGTTCGACTACTAACAAAATGGCATCTTGATCGCAATCATAATAACTATTCACAACTTTTTGGAGATGCCCAGATGTCTCTCCTTTTTTCCACAATTGTTTTCGGCTACGGCTATAATACGTTGCATAACCCGTTTTAAGCGTTAATTCAAGTGCTTCTTTATTCATGTACGCTAACATTAATACATCTTTCGTTTCACTATCTTGTGCTATTACTGGCACTAAGTCATTTTGGTTAAAATTAACCTTCTCAATTTGGATCATACTCTACACTCCTCATTCATTTAAATTCGTATGCAAATACCTTTATCAAGTAAATAGCTTTTTAAGTCCTTAATTTTAATATCACCAAAATGAAATACAGAAGCTGCTAAAACACCGTCGACATTTGTTTCTTTGATTGCATCATAAAAATGCTCCATTGTACCTGCACCACCCGAGGCAATTACTGGCACATTAACTTCATCTGTAATTAGCTTGAGTAAAGTCAAATCATAACCATTTCTCATACCATCCTCATTTATACTATTAACGACGATCTCACCAGCACCTAGTTCAACCCCTTTTTTTGCCCATTCAATGGCATGAAGTTCTGTTTCAGTTCGTCCACCATTTATATAAACTTTGAATTCTCCCAATTCATTTTTTTTTGCATCAATTGAAAGAACTACACATTGTGATCCAAATTTCTGTGCTGCTTCTCTAATTAAATTTGGATTTTTAACTGCTGCAGTATTAACAGATACTTTGTCTGCTCCTTTTCTCAATATCATTGTAAAATCGTCTATCGTTCGAATTCCTCCACCTACACAAAATGGAACTCGAAGTTCTTTTGCTACAGTTGAAACATAGTCCATTGAAATTTCTCTTTCTTCGGTTGATGCAGTAATATCATAAAAAACTAACTCATCTGCGCCATTTTCACTGTAGAACTTACCTAATGCTTCAGGTGAATCAACATCAATGATTCCTTGAAATTGTTTGCCTTTCACAACTCTTCCATTTCGAACGTCTAGGCACGGAATGATTCTTCTTGCAAGCATTGAAGTGCCTCCTTTACTGTAAACTTACCTTCATATATTGCTTTACCAGTTATGACTCCATAAGCACCAATCTCAACTAATTCTTTTAAATCTTGAAGTGAACCAATTCCACCAGACGCGATAATCCTTACGACTTCTAGATTGATTAACTTTTTATAAACTTCTATATTCGGGCCGCTTAACATTCCATCTTTAGAGATATCTGTATAAATGATGGTCTTCACACCGATACCTCTCAGTTTATTACAAAAAGTTAAACTATCCATATTAGTCAATGTTTCCCATCCATGAGTTGCTACTTTAGAGTCCCTCGCATCAACACCAACTGCAATACGTTCTCCGTATAGTTTAATCGCTTCTTTTACGAATTCTTGATTTTCGAGTGCTATTGTTCCGAGTATGACACGCTTTACTCCACATCGAATCCACTCATTAATGCTTTCTAGCGTTCTTATTCCTCCACCAACCTGTACATACAAATTGGTTTCTTCTACTATTTTTTTGATGATTTCTTTGTTCACCCCATTGCCGGTACGTGCTCCATCTAAGTCAACAACATGTATAAATGTAGCTCCCTCTTGTTCAAATTGTTTTGCAACAGTAAGAGGATTTTCACTATATACTTTTACATCATTAAAGTCTCCTTGTTTCAATCTCACACATTTACCATCTTTTAAGTCAATCGCCGGAAATAGAATCATAACTTATTCATCTCCTTATAAGTTTTTAATAGATTGAGCCCAGCATCACTGCTTTTCTCCGGATGAAATTGCATGCCATAAATATTTCCTCTTCTAACAATTCCAGGTACTTTAACTCCATAATCACTAAAAGCGACTAAGTTTTCATCATCCGAACCTGCATAATAAGAATGAACGTAATATACAAAATCTCCCTCAAGATTATTTTTTAAGATAGGGTCATCTTTATGAAAATTTAATGAATTCCAACCCATATGTGGTACTTTCACAGTGTCTGGAATCCTCTTAATAGATCCTTTTAATAATCCTAAACCTTCAAATAGACCTTCTTCTTCACTTTGTTCATATAGTAATTGCATTCCTAAACAAATTCCTAAAAAAGGTATTCCCTGTGAAGCTTTTTTAATCAAAACATCAACTAAGTTTCGTTTCTGTAATTCAATCATTGCCGCTCCAAAAGCACCTACACCAGGAAGAATGATAGATGAAGCATTATTAATCACACCAGGATCATCACTAATCTGGACGGTGAACTCGATTTGTTCAAGTGCACGTTGTAATGAGCTCAGATTCCCAGCTCCATAATCAACAATAATATTCACTTAAAGTACTCCCTTCGTTGATGGAATTTCTGTCGAAACGATTTTACAAGCTTCCTTAACAGCTCGACCGAATGCTTTAAATAATGCCTCAACTTTGTGATGATCATTTTCACCATAAAGCACATCCATATGACAGTTCATTTTTGATTCATTTGATACAGATTTAAAAAACTCCTTCACATTTTGGGTATCTAGCATACCGACTTTTTCTCTTTCAAACTTTGCATCGTAGATTAGATAAGGTCTTCCACTAAAATCAACAACAACTCTGGCTAATGCTTCATCCATTGGAACATATGAAGACCCGTACCGATTAACACCTTTTTTATTGCCAAGAGCAGATAATAAAGCTTGTCCTAAAGCTAGACCAATATCCTCGGTCGTATGATGATCATCAACTTCTATATCACCTTTACATTCAATTGTTAAATCAATACCACTATGAAATGAAAACAAGGTTAACATATGATCTAGAAACCCCACACCAGTCGAAATGTCACTATTTCCACTTCCATCTAGATTTATTTCCAGTGTAATTGAAGTTTCGTTCGTTGTTCTTTTTATTGTTGAAGTTCTCATCATTTCTCCTCCTCAAATCGTATTGAAACTGAAAGAGCATGTCCAAATAGCCCTTCTACATTTGCTAATGTTTCAATTGTTTCTTTTGCTTTACTGAGTGATTGTTTAGTAAAGTGCACAACAGAAGTTTTCTTTTGAAAATCCGTTACGTTTAACGCTGAGGTAAAGCGTGCAGTGCCACTTGTCGGCAAAGTATGATTTGTACCTGCATAATAATCCCCAACAGACTCGGGTGTGTAGTTTCCAATGAAGATAGCTCCAGCATTATAGATTTTGCCGGACAATTCCAAGGCATTTTCTGTCATTACTTCAACATGTTCAGGAGCCATTTTATTTACAATATTAATCGCATCATTAACGGTATCTGTCAGTATGATCGCACCATAGTTGTCAAAAGCAGATTGAATGATTTTTTTTCTTGGTTGTTCATCTATAAGCTTTTTGATTTCATTTTGTATTTTCTTAGCTAAATCGAATGAATTCGTCAATACAATACTTGAAGCCATTTCATCATGTTCGGCTTGTGCCATTAAATCTGCAGCTATAAATCGAGCATTAGCTGTTTCGTCTGCAATAATGACAACTTCAGTTGGTCCTGCGATCATGTCGATCCCAACAATGCCTGATACTAATCGTTTTGCAGTAGCTACATACATATTTCCAGGTCCAACAATTTTATCAACTTTTGGAATCTGTTTCGTTCCATATGTTACCGCCGCTATTCCTTGCGCTCCTCCTACTTTTAAAACACGGTTTACTCCTGCTATTTTCGCAGCTACTAGGAGAGAATTATTTATTTTCCCTTCTTTATTAGGAGGTGTAATCATAACAATTTCTTTTACACCTGCAATTACAGCGGGTATTGCATTCATTAAAACTGTTGAAGGATAAGCTGCTTTTCCCCCAGGTATATACAAACCGACAGTTTGAATAGGTCGTACAATTTGTTGGATGAATTGATCATATTCTTCAATTTTGTACCCAGCAATTTTTTGCTTTATATGATATCGTTCTATGTTTTCTTTTGCGACTAACAACGCATCAATTATTTGTTGTTCTGTTTCTCGATACGCTTGAGCAAATTCTTCTTCTGACACCTCAAAATTTGATATTTCTACGCCATCAAATTTTTCAGTATAACTTGCGACTGCAATGTCCCCATTTTCTTTCACAGTTTTTAAAATTTCTTTTACGATGTTTTCAACATTTTCAGTTGGTAAGTTTGAGCGTGCTATTATTTTTTTCAACTGATTACTCTGATTATCTTTTTGAAAAATTTTCATTTATTCGATCTCTCCCATCTGATATTTTACTTGTATATTCCATTATTTTTTCGTATTGAAAACGATAACTTACTTTGTTACAAATGATTTTTGAGCTAATCTGCATCATTTCTTCAAGTACGATCAACCCATTTGCTTTTAGAGTATTTCCAGTTTCGACTAAATCAACAATTACATCAGATAACCCAATTAAAGGAGCTAATTCAACTGAACCATTTAATGGAATGATTTCAATATCATGATTTTCAAAATATTTTTTTGTTATATTTGGATATTTTGTTGCAATTCGAATATTACTTTTTAATCGAAACTGTTTACTGTTTGGAAAGCCTGCTATTGCAAATGCACATTTTCCGAACTGAAGGTCTAGTAATTCGTAAATATCCCCTTCTTGCTCTTCAATAACATCTTTTCCCACTATTCCTAGATCTGCTACTCCTTTTTCAACATAAGTAACAACATCAACTGGTTTAACAAATATATATTTAATTTGATTTTCGTGATCCTCAAATACTAATTTTCTTGAACCCGGATCTATCCAACTGTCCATTCCAATTTCATAAAAAATTGTATTCATTTCTTTTTCGATTCGACCTTTTGCGATTGCTACTGTCAACCATTCCATAAGTTCTCACTCCTTCGATTGAATCCAAGAATTAACATCAATAGAAAACCCAATTGCTCCAATTTTACGTCCATATTCCTCCGTCAATGGATCATATCTTCCTCCACTTAACACTGCTGTTGGTAAGTTAGGATAATATCCTTTAAAAATAATTCCATCGTAGTAAGCTAATTCATTTATCATTGATAAATCAAAATATATATTTTGGCTTACCTGAATATAGTTTAGAAGTGTATTTACAGCATTCTTCATTTTTAAGTTTAAAATTAGCTTTGAATCTAGATTAATCAATTGATCCATTTTTCCATGTAACGAAAATAATTTTATAAATACTTCATTTGCGGCTACACTTTTTGTATTTTCTTTAACAAATTGCATCGCCCCATCAAAGTCCTTTGAATAGAGTAATTTTTTAAGCTCAACTCTTTCATTATTGTCTAAGTTCGTTTCATCTAACAAACCTTCTAAAAAACCTGTATGACCTATTTCTAGAATAAATTTGGATTCGTTTAAATAATTACATGCCAACTCGATTATTTCACGTTCAGAGCTTGTCGATAGATTTCCTAAAATTTCAATTCCAAACTGACTTATTTCATTGACGGTTTTCTTACTACTGCGATAGTTTGTAGATTGATAAAATAGTTTCACTTTATCATTGGCATTGATATTTGGTAAAAGTTCTTTGATCATTGCAGTTGTAATATCCGGACGTAAAAGCAACAACTGTTGATAGCCATTCATAACAATTACGAGCTGTTCCTTTGTTAAACTTGGGTTCTTTTTACATGTAAATTGCTCGTATTTTTCAAATAGTGCTGGCTGAAAAGGAAAATAGCCTTTTTGTAATGCAAAATCCTCCATCTTACGTTTAATTTGATATTTAGTTAATGATTCTTTTACGAATTCTTCCATTTACTTCATCTCCTTAAAAAATAAAAAGCCATACAGGAAAGTACCTGTATGGCTTTTCAGCACGACACAAGCACTAAATCGTAACACGAATAGGGCTTGTATCCATGAACTTTTTTGCTCATAGATTCAACCCCTCAAAGGATGATGATCATGTAATCCTTTATTCAATCGTGCTAGTAACATAGTGTATGTCTCCTCTATTTATTAATTTTTCCCATCTTACAAAATATTATGTTTAACTGTTAAATCGAAATCTAAATATATTATTTATTTTTCACTAAAAAATCTTTTATGCAATTTATTAATTCATCATTATCTTTATGAGTACCTACTGTTATACGAATAGCATTAGGAAATTGTCGTATTATAAATCCTTTAGATTCAAGGTATTCATTAATTTCTTTACTATTTTCAATTTCTAGGTAAATAAAATTAGCTTGGGAATGAAAAAATGGAATCCCGTATTTTTCAAAGAAATCGACGTATAGTTGTAACCCATTTGAGTTTTCAATTACACAATGTTTAATAAATGTTTGATCTTCTATTGCTGCCATTGCAACAACTTGAGCTGTCATTGAGGTATTAAATGGTAGTCTAATTTTATTTAATTCATCCATTAATTCAGGACTACTAATTCCATATCCAATACGAAATGATGCGAGTCCATAAACTTTAGAAAATGTACGTAAAATAATCAAATTATCGAATTTTTGAAGTAATGAAATCGTATCTGGAAAATCATCTGCTGTTGCATATTCAACATAAGCTTCATCAACTACAACAAAAATTGATTTAGGAACGGAATGTAAAAAACTCTCTAAATCTGTTTGGTTTACATATGTGCCAGTGGGATTATTCGGATTACAAATCCATACAATTTTCGTTTGTTCATCTATCTGTTCAAACATGGCCTTAAGATCATGAACACCATTTTTTAAAGGGACATTACGTACTTCAGCACCTTCAATAATAGCATGGTGTTCATATTGTGAAAATGTTGGAGTAGCTTGAACAATATTATGTTTCGATTCTAGTAAGCCACGACTAAGTATTTGAATAACTTCATCTGCCCCACTACCAAACAGTAATTGATTTGGATTAACACTTAAAAATTCTGCAACCTTACGACTTAGTGCTTCTGCCGCTCCATCAGGATAAATTGAAAACTGATCAGAAATTGATTTCAATGCCTCGGATACCTTCGACGAACAACCAAAAGGGTTTTCGTTCGAAGATAATTTAACAACACGATCAAGTTCGTATTTTCTTTTAATTAAATCAATGGGCTTTCCTGGATTATACGATTGTAATGTTATTATTTGAGATTTTATATGCATATAACATTCTCTCCCTATATGAAATCAAAAAGAATATTGTTCCAAATGTATCATATTTGATATAAAGTAAAAAAATCTTGAAATAAAAACTAGAATAAATATACAATAAAACAAATAAAAATTCAATTATTTATTTTGTGAAAATAATTTATAATGGTTTACGCAAATGAAGTTATAGACCAAATGATTTTTTATGGGTGATGAATTGATTATAGAACTAGAGTCCCAATCGAAGTAATTGAATACCAAAACAAAAGAATGAAGTTTTCTTAGTGTTTTTTATTTACACTAAATGTTTAAAAAAATATGGCCAACACTACTACTTTTAACCTTACTTGTTATTTTCTATTGGAAAGTATTATCTATAATTATAAAGTGGACAAATCAATTGTAAAAATGAATGTTCTATACAAAGTTAGTTTATAATGGACCTTCCAAACGGATGGTTAGGGATTGGTCCTGAATTCTTCAACTAATTCAGAAGATTCACTTTATTTAATAGTTACCCTGTATCCAACAAAATGTCAGTTGACAAAATAAAAAAGCAAAAACATATACAAGAAGGTAAAAAAGCACACGCTACTTTGCAGTTTTTGCATAACCTATATTGTCCCAACTACCAGTCTGTTAAGACAACAAAAAAGGTACTTCAACGTACCTTTTTTGCTGAAAAATAGTAAGAAATTCTTTGAGAAAATCAGCTTTGTAAATTATAGAACATAACTGAAGTCAAAAAAAGGCCCACCTCTTATCAATAAAGGAGTGGGCAATTCCGTTTTTTCTATCGATTTATAGATTTTTACACCGATGATCAAACAGGTTTTTGGGGTACTATCCACTTAAGAATTCTCTTTTTTTGTATAAAGTCCTACATAAAGAATAGGACATTTTAGTCGAACCATATTAGTCAAAACCTATTAAGTTTTGACTATATTCATTTTAATAAAAGCAAAAAAAAAGACCGACAAAATGATATTATCCCCTTATAGTAGACACGGGAAAAAGCCTATCCCTTATAATGGATAGATATTCTACTATAGGGGGATTTATTATGCCTTTAAAAGGAACTATATTTAAGAAGTATTCGATTGAATTCAAGCTTAAGGCAGTAAAACGATATGAAGATATCCTAGAATTACTGACCGTTTAAGTTTGTTTCCAACAACTTCATTGGTATTATATGAATACGAATATTGATCCCAAAGAAGTTGTAATCCCGCACTTGTTCCTATTTCAATAAGAGCCAATGGATTTTTAGTTTTCTCATAAATAAAACTAAATACCGGATAAAGGTAGGCGCATCTTCGTACCTCGTTCGTCTGAACAAGTTTAGCTTCTAGGAGTTGTATAATTTCATTTTTGTTTATTAAACAAAATTCTTTAAAGTATACGAACGAATCTTTAAGTGGTTTAGATTCAGCCTACAATACTAGGGTAGAAGTCTTTTAGTTTGTGTTCATTTCCTCTGAGCAGTAGATAATGTACTGCTCCAAAAAGTAAATTTGGAACAGGTTGTCCATTAAGTGTATTCGTGCACAACTCTAGTAGATCATCATCTTGTGCGATTTCTAATGCTAAAAATTGGTATAATTCACTAGACCCTTTACATTCGTTTTCAGCAAAAGTCGAAAACCTTTGTGACAGCACTTCTTTAGTTAACATAAATTCTCCTCCACCAAAATGAATAGTGCTTAATTAGTCTTTTGGTTTATTTCGACAATTAATCTGAAGTTTCCTTTTGGGCTTTTAGTAAATTCTTTTTGAACTAAGTTGTCATTTCCTTGAAAAACAAAAAAAGCTGCCAAAGCAACTCTTGTTGTCCAACTAACGCGCCAGTTAGTTGCATAAGGATCAAAATGAATACTTTGTCAATGGTTCATCTGTTTCAATTTCTGCTTTCATTTTTAGCCATCTCAACTTCTGTTCGCCATCTAAAACCTTCCCTTTATTTCGTTGGTGAAATACGTTGTAATATAGTACCCGTATATACTCTAAAAATTTCGGCATGACTTTTAACACCCAAGAATCGATGGTATTCATCTCTTGATAACCTTTTAGAAACGAATCAAGGAACCAAGCCAAGTGATTTTCGAGTGTTTCACTCTGTTCGTTTTGTCTATTGTATCTAACAATCACTGAATAAATGATAATGGCGATGTCGAATGCATACCAATGGTAACAACTATCAACGAAATCAAATGCCGTAATCTCCCCGTCTTTCGTGACAAACATGTTGTGTGCATGAAAGGTCACCGTGGATAAGACCATAGTTATTCTTATTTTTTGGCAAAGTTTCTAGCCAATTTAACAACTCATTCGCTTTTTGGCGAACAATTATTTCTTTTGATGGTAGATGTTTCATAATATCCATCCAATTTTCCTGCTTCCATTCACGGCGTTTCACATCTTGTGGAGGGATATAGGATTGGGTTAACAAGTGCATCTGTCCGACGATCCTTCCCCAATTTTTAAACATTTTATGATTCCAATCTTCTACAATAGGAATTCGACCAGGTGCTTCTGTGAATATCGATGCATGAAATCCTTCTCCTACATTTTCAATCCATTTCCCTGCTTTTGATGGGAGTATCTGAGGCACAGAAACACCTTTTTCAAACAGATAGTTCATGAAATGCAATTCTGCAAATGACTCTTTTTCATTTCTCCAGTTCTGATGTGTTAAACGTACAATTTGTGAAGGATGACCATCTTGTGCTGAGTATCGATAAACATTATTTACAACGCCACTAATATGAGTAAGCAGACTCAGTCTAAGTCCGTATGCTTTTGTTGATGTAATTAATACACATTCATTTAGAATTCCATTCATTTTCGATCTGCCCCCATTTCTAACTATATAAATTCTTTAGGCGAAATGAGAAATACTTGTTCAGCTAATTTGCCAGGTAACACAATAAAAAATCGACTAAACAGTCGATCATGGTGTTCAACTAACGCATGCGTTAGCCATCCATGAATCCTCAGATTCACAACAGTGAATGGAAGTTTATATCGTACTCCCATGGTAGTTGAATAAGAAATTCAAAATATATGTATCAAAAAAGTTGTTTAATTTGCAATTATTTTACGGTAATGAAATTAAATATCAAAAATAAAGGAAATATCTTCTTGACAGTCGAATATTTGCCTAGAACCAAAATTAACTATTCCGATGAGGGGGATTCTTGTGCGTCCACGACCATTATCTATTGAAAATCCAGAGCATTATAGGTATGTTAGTCTTGTGCCAGATGGAGATATTATAGAAATACTTAGTAAGCAACGAACTAATACCATTACCCTCTTAAGCAGCGTATCAGAGGAGTCAGCAAGGAAGGCGTACGCACCAGGGAAATGGACTTTAAAAGAAGTGATTGGGCATATGACCGACTCGGAACGCGTGATGTCGTATCGAATGCTTGCCATTGCACGAAATGAAAGTGCACCACTCCCAGCAATGGATCAGGATCAATACGTTTCTGCGGCAAACTTCAACAAATTATCCTGGGAGCAACTACTAGCTGGTTTAGACACGGTACGCTCCAACACGTTAAGCCTTATTTCAACCATTGATGATGCAGCGTGGGATCGTAATGGAACTGTAATGAACAGTCCAGTTTCGATAGGTACCATTGCATATGGCATTGCCGGGCACGAGTTACACCATATGAAAGTGATTAGTGATAAATACTTATAAGTCTTTTTCTATTAATGAAAAAACCTGATTTCTCATTTAGGATGCGTAGATGAAGAAGCAGCAAAAAAAAGGATCTTCCTGTGGTCAAGACCCCAAAAAGT
>NZ_NTZO01000219.1 GCF_002559405.1 Bacillus sp. AFS001701
TTATATAAAAAATGAAATAGTATGTAAATTTATAATTTTTAATATAAATTTACAATTCTGTAACATTAAGCGTCATATCAACCATCCTCTACATTAAAATTTTTTTAATTTTTCGATGTTGCTACTAGTATATTACCATTTTTTTCCTATTTTGACTTATTTTTAACAAAATACACTACAAAATATTTAATAAGTGTTGAAGTCAATTCATAAAGGGAAAGGATATTTAGAGTATCTTTTGTGCTATCCATAGTGTTACTTCAAAAGGATACTTAACACTTATGAGAGATGCAGTGTGGCTCATTAAGATCTCTTACAGAAGAGACGAGTAGGAAGATATCTCATAACAAAAACCGAGTTCGAAGTACAAATAAACATAAAAATACACCTACATCATTTGATAGGTGTATTTTTAAAATCAAGAAGCCTTTTTATTTTGATAATCATAAATTGGTACTTTAGCCTCATCAAGCATCCACTCAATATGAACCCCATACCCACTAGTCGAATCATTTACAAAAACATGTGTAACTGCTCCGATTAATTTTCCATTTTGAATGATTGGTGAGCCACTCATTCCTTGTACAATCCCACCAGTTTCCTTAAGTAAACGTTTATCAGTAACCTTTAAAATAATTCCTTTAGTGGAAGGGAACTTTTGTTGAATACTGCTTACTATTTCTATGTCAAATGCTTCTACTTTATTATCATGTATTACGGTAAGTATTTTAGCAGGACCTTTTCTCACTTCATTTGATAATGCAATTGGTAATGGTTGTGACATGATCCCATTGTCTATTTTATTGTTAACTTTACCGAATATGCCAAATGGACTATTTGAAGTAATATTACCAATCGTTCCACGATCTAAAGCAAAATGCGCTATTTTCTCTCCTGGTGAGCCATCTGCTCCTTTTTCAATTGCAGTAACAGTTGAATAGACTATATGCCCATCTTCTACTTCAATGGCTTTTCTCGTATCGCTATCAGAGATAACATGCCCTAGTGCACCATATTTTAATGAATTAGGTTCAATGAATGTCATCGTGCCAATACCAGAAGCTGAATCTCTTATATATAATCCAATTCGATAGCTATTATGACCTTGGTCCCGAATAGGTTGTAACATTTTTGTGTAATACTTACCCTCACGTTTTACAGTGATTTTTATAGGCTTTCCATACTTTCCTGCTTTTTGAATAAACGGTAATACATCTGACATTTTTTCGATTTGTTTACCATTCATTTTTATTATCATGTCTCCAACTTTAATCCCGGCAATTTCACCTGGAGACTTTTGACCTGAGCTAGTATTTACTAAATGATGTCCTACGACTAAGACACCTACTGAGTTAAGTTTTACTCCTATTGACTGTCCCCCTGGTATTATTCTTAAACTGTTTAATACTTTAACATCTACCTTTTTACTTGGTAATTCATTCATACCAAGTGCTACATTAACAATTTCTTGTTGATCTTTATTTTTTATGGTAGATGAAAACACATTATTTTGATTTATATTAAACACGCCAATACCAACTATAAATAAAAGGAGAAGAATTTTTATTATTCGATGAACATTTATATTTTTCACAAGCGAATCACTCTCCTTAGCGCCAAATTTCATTTTTTTAATTCGTGGCTATGTAGTTAATGTTAGCTTTGCAAAAGCAAAATATGATTGTAAAAATATGATAGATTCTTTAACGTATAATGTTGTATTAGTATGTTTCATTTAGCATTTTCCAATTACTAATTTATCAATAATTCCCATAAAAAAAAGAGAATATTTAATGTATAGAAAAAAATTTCCATCATTAAACTTTCTCTTTATGTTCATTGTGATTGGTATTTTGCAGAAGCTGCCTGATCGATCAATTCTTTAGCGTGTTGAATTGTTACATCTGTAATTTCAACTCCAGCGATCATCCTTGCAATTTCATTAATCTTTTGATCATTTCGTAATGGTGTAACAGAAGTTTTCGTTCGATTTCCATCAATTAATTTGGCGATAAATAAATGCGTATCTGCCATAGAAGCAACTTGTGGTAAGTGAGTTATACATAGAACTTGAGAATCTATGGATACTTTGTGTATTTTTTCCGCTATTGCTTGCGCTACTCTTCCACTAACCCCTGTATCAACTTCATCAAAAATAATTGACGTAATCCCCTGATGCTTCGTAAAAATGCTCTTTAAGGCTAGGAACATCCTTGACAGTTCGCCACCAGATGCAACCTTTGCTAAAGGCTTTAAAGGCTCACCTGGGTTTGTTGAAATATAAAACTCTACAAAATCAAAGCCATCTTTTTTAAACTTAATATGTTGTTCATCCATAATTGGATCTGATTCTTGTCCTTCTTCAACATCAAACATAATTTCAAAGGTTGTTTTATCCATATAAAGCTCTTTTAATTCTTTATGTATATCAGCAGTCAATTTGATTGCTAATTCTTTTCTTTTATTTGAAAGAGCCTTACCAGCTTTAATTAGCTTGATTGTCACATTATCTAAGTCTTTTTGTAACTTCTCGATATGCATATCTTTATGCTGAATGGTATCCAACTCTTGTTCGATATCTTCTGCGTATTTTAAAATATCAGCAACACTGTGCCCATACTTCTTTTTAAGCATAGAAATCTCACTTAAACGAGTTTCAATTTCGTTTAATCTATTTGGATCATATTCCATTTGTTCGATAGAATCACGTAATCGATACGATATATCCTCTAATAAGTAGTAGCTACTACTGATTCCTTCATGCATTTCTTTAATGTCATTATCAATATTCGTTACTGACTCTAAAGAATACATACTCGACCTGACCGAATCTAATCCTGAACCATCCTGTGATAAACCTTGATATGCTTCAACTAAAGACTTATAAATGCGTTCAAAATTAGAAATTTTGAGTCTTTCTTCCATCAACTGATCGTCTTCATTTTCTTGCAAATTCGCATTTTGTATTTCAGTTAACTGGAATTGAATTAAATCCAACCTATGAGCCATTTGTTGTTCATTTTCAGTTAATTGCTTTAACTGTTTTTTTAAGTCTGTATAGTTATTAAAAATACTTTGATATTCAGTATACAAAGGAGCAATTGCTTTTTCATCATATTGTTGTAACATCGGTAAATGATGTTCTTGGTCCATCAAATCTTGGCTCTCATGTTGCCCATGAATATCAACAAGTAAACCACCAATTTCCTTAAGTATAGAAGTTGTCACTAATTTCCCATTGATACGGCATACACTTTTACCAGATGAAGTAATATCTCTTTTTAAAATAATCATTTCATCTTCAATGTCAAAGCCTAATTCTCTGCATCTTGAATAAATTAGATGATTCTCATTTTCGATATGAAATAAGCCTTCAATTTCTGCTTTTTCAGTATCATATCTTACGAATTCTGCAGATCCACGACCACCAAGTAACAGACCGATAGCGTCAATAATAATCGACTTCCCCGCTCCTGTTTCACCACTTAGTACAGTTAAACCCTTTTCAAATGAAATGGAAACTTCCTCAATGATTGCAAAATTTTTAATGATAATTTCAGATAACAATGAGTTTCTCTCCTCTTTTTAAAACCATTCTCCTATTGAAGCATGTCAATAAATTTTTCTTTTAAATCCTCAGCATCTACAGGTGTACGACAAATGATTAAGATCGTATCATCACCGCAGATTGTACCCATAATTTCTGACCACTCTAAATGATCAATTAATGCACCAACTGCATTTGCATTACCAGGCAATGTTTTCATTACAATTAAATGACTTGAACTATCAATTTTAATAAATGAATCAATTAAAAGTCTTTTTAATTTTTGTAACGGATTAAATCGTTGATCTGCAGGTAAGCTATATTTATATCGACCATCAGATAACGGTACTTTTACTAAATGCAGTTCTTTTATATCACGTGAAATCGTTGCTTGGGTTACTTTAAACCCTAAGTCTCTTAGTGATTGTACTAATTCATCTTGTGTTTCGACTTCATTTTTTGCGATAATTTCTCGTATTTTTATGTGACGCTGACCTTTATTCATAATACACCTCTTTGCAAATTCCGACAAATATCTTACTTAAAGAATATCTTATCTAATCTACTCGTTATTGTATATATTTTTTTAAACGTTTTCATAAAATGCATTTTATAGCATAATTTTTTTCTTTTTACCTTAATTAGAAAAAAGGAGAAAAAGGAAACCTATTTGGTTTCCTTTTTATTATTTTACCTTCTTTAATTCAGTATGTGCTTCATTTACAATTTCCATTGGTAATCGATTTAAATCGCTATTTCCAATTTCCTTTGAACCTTCCCAATGAAGATGAATTAAAAATTCAATATTACCGTCTCCACCAGTTATAGGAGAAAAAGTTAAAGCTTTTATATCATATCCTTGGCGAAGCGCAAAATCGATCATCATTTCGATAACTTGTTCATGCACTTTTGGATCGCGTACAATACCCTTTTTACCAACTTGGTCTCTACCAGCTTCAAATTGTGGTTTTATTAACGCGACAACATCACTTGAAGGTACTAATAATGTTTTTAAGACTGGTAAAATCAAACGTAACGAAATAAAGGATACGTCAATTGAAGCAAATTGAGGTAAACCTTCAATTAAATCTTCTGGTTTAACATAACGGAAATTTGTTCGTTCCATTACAATAACACGTTCATCTTGCCTTAATTTCCAAGCAAGTTGATTGTATCCAACATCCAGTGCATATGATTTTTTTGCCCCATTTTGAAGTGCACAATCCGTAAATCCACCTGTCGAAGATCCAATATCAATCATAATTTTATCTTTAACTGATAGATCGAATGTGTTTATAGCTTTTTCTAATTTATACCCTCCACGGCTCACATAAGGCATAACTTCACCTTTAATTTGTAAAGGGAGTTCGATATCTATTTTTTCTCCAGGCTTATCTAATCTTTGCTCGTTTGTATAGACAAGTCCTGCCATAATTGCTCGTTTAGCTTTTTCACGTGTTTCGATTAAACCACGGTCTACTAAAAGTACGTCTACTCGTTCCTTTTTTGCCATTTAAATGTCATCCTCTTATTTATTACAAACCATTTCACGGATTTTCTTAACCGATTCATCTTTTGTTAAATGAATTTCATCAAGTAATTTATCAACATCACCATGTTCAACAAATAAATCCGGTATACCTATACGTTCTACACGGACGTTTTGAAAATTATTTGAACTTGCAAATTCTAAAACAGCACTTCCAAAACCACCTTGTAATACTGCTTCTTCAATCGTTAAAATCGGCTTTCCGTCCTTAAAGATATCATTTAACATTGCAGTATCCATTGGTTTAATAAATCTTGCGTTTACTACTTTAACAGAAATATTTTCTTTCTCTAAATCTTCCGCTGCATCCATTGCCATTTTAATTGTTGTACCAAATGTTAAGATAACTGCATCAGAACCTTCTCTTAATACTTCCCATGATCCAATCGGAATTTCTTTTAATTGCTCATCCATTGGTACGCCGATACCATTCCCTCTAGGGAAACGCAGCGCAATAGGACCATCTTCGTATTGAATTGCAGTGTTTACCATATGTTGGCCTTCATTCTCATCTTTAGGCATCATTAAAACTAAGTTTGGAATATGTCGTAGGAAGGCAATATCAAACACACCTTGATGAGTTTCACCGTCAGCACCTACTAATCCTGCACGATCGATTCCAATGAATACATTTAAATTTTGTCTACAAATATCATGTAATACTTGGTCGTATGCTCTTTGAAGGAATGTGGAATAAATTGCTAAAAACGGCTTCATTCCTTGCGTCGCTAAACCAGCTGCTACTGTTGCCGCATGTTGCTCTGCAATACCGACATCAAAAATTCGGTCAGGTAATTGAGCTTGGAAATTTTCCAATTTTGAACCGACTGGCATTGCGGGAGTAATCGCTACAATTCGCTCATCTTTTAGAGCTAATTTTAATACAGTATCACTAACAAGTTTACTCCATGCTGGTGGTGCTTTATCCGGCTTAATTAACTTCCCAGATTCTACTTTATAAGGACCTGTGCCATGCCAAGTTCCAATATCATCACTTTCTGCTGGCTTATATCCTTTTCCTTTTTTCGTTAGTACATGTACTAATACCGGGCCTTTAGTTTTCTTAGCATATTCAAGAGATTCAAATAAGTCTTCAAAATTATGACCATCAACTGGTCCAAAATAAGTGAATCCCATTTCCTCAAAAAACATTCCTTGTGTAACTAAGTATTTAAGGCTATCTTTTAATTTTTTTGATGTACTTGATAGTTTATCCCCGATTCCCGGAATTTTTTTGATCACACCTTCAAGTTCACCTTTAGCCCAACGGTATTTCCCAGTTGTTCTCAGTCTTCCTAAAATGCTATGTAAAGCACCTACGTTCGGAGCTATAGACATTTCATTATCATTTAAAATAACGATGACATCTTTTTGCTCATGTCCAATGTGATTCATTGCTTCAAGAGCCATCCCACCAGTTAATGCACCGTCTCCGATAATCGGAATGATGTATTCACCAGTTTTTTTAATATCTCTAGCAATAGCCATCCCCATTGCCGCAGATAGTGAAGTCGAGCTGTGTCCAGTTTCCCATACATCATGCTCACTTTCATTTCGCTTAGGAAAGCCACATAATCCTTTAAATTGTCTTAGTGTTGTAAATTCTTTTGCGCGACCAGTTAATATTTTATGAACATACGATTGATGTCCTACATCCCATAAAAATTTGTCTTTAGGCGAATTAAAGACTTTATGTAATGCAATCGTTAATTCAACAACTCCTAAATTTGGTGCAATATGACCACCTGTCTCAGAAAGCTGTTGAATAAGAAATTTACGAATTTCTTCACTTAATACTTCTAATTCACCGTTCGTTTTATTTTTTAAAAAGCTCGGATTTTCAATTGTCGTAAGATCCATCTTGGATCACTCACCTTCCTAGATGTTAAATCTATATAAATAATTCATTATTATGTAATTTTATCTATAAAATGATTTTACCATACTTGTAGTTAAACGCTAGTTTCTTAAATGACTAACTCTTAACACCATGTATCATAATACCATTTTTATTAAAATCTGTTTAATATTTTTTATTTTTATAGAACAAAATAATAAATATTTTTGCAAAATGAAAAGAAAGCCGCTAGCACATATGTGTTAACGGCCTACATTTCTGTATATTTTATTAACAACATTAACGATACGATTATAAAGTAGTTACATTATACATAAATGAATAAATCTATTCAATGGACATGGAATTAATTACATAATCAAAGTTTAAAAACTGCGATTTTCAACAAAATCACAAATTGAGATTAAGTAGTCATCTTTAATCCCACATGCTCGAACATGTTGTTTAGCTTCAGTAATAAATGTATGAAGCCTTTCTTTTGCACCCTCGACCGAATATAACTTAACATAAGTAGTTTTATCATTTTCTATATCACTACCAACTGGCTTACCAAGTACTTCTTCATCACCTATTACATCTAAAATATCATCTTGTATTTGAAATGCGATACCGAGTTTATAAGCAAATTGCGTTAGATGAGATAATTGTTCGGCTGTTGCTTTTGAAATAATTGCACCTGCAATAACAGGATACATTAGCATTTTACCCGTTTTTCTTTCATGGATATATTGCAATTCTTCTCCACTAAGCTCTTTACTTTCACCTTCCATATCTGCTACCTGACCGGCAACCATACCTTCAGGACCTGCAGCAATCGCTAATTCACTAATTAATTGTAGTTTCACTTGATCAGACACATGAAAATCATTCATTTCCGTAATTAATTTAAATGCGTATGTCAATAAACCATCACCTGCTAATACCGCAAGATCTTCGCCAAATACTTTATGATTTGTTGGTTTTCCTCTTCGAAAATCATCATCATCCATACATGGCAAATCATCATGAATTAATGAATAAGTATGAATCATTTCTAAAGCACATGCAGGTTTTATCCCTATTAATGGGTCATTACCAAATGCATCTAAAGTTGCAAAAAGTAAAAGAGGTCTAATTCTTTTCCCTCCACCTTGCAATGAATAGGACATAGATTCTTTTAATTTTTCCGGTGCTTTTAATCTTTCAACCGATTTAATCATTTCATCATTTACTATTCTACTGGAATACTCCATAAAATCTTTGAAAGTGTTCATATTATTCCTCCTCAACAGTAAAAGGAGTTTGTTCACCCTGTTCATTTAATATAGAAGTCATTTGTTTTTCAACTTTAGTAAGCTTCTCTTGACAAATTTGAGAGAGTTTTATACCTTCTTGAAAGTATTCGATCGCTTTTTCAAGTGGCACGTCACCTTGCTCTAATTTTTGTACGATCATTTCAATTTCTTTTATTGCTTCTTCAAAAGAACGCTCATTTTGTGACAATTGATTCACTCTCCTTTACTTCAAGTACTTCACAATTTAATTTCCCATCGATCATTTGTAATTGGAATCGGTCTCCGCTTTTTGCTTGTTCAACCGATTTCATTAATTCGTTTTCATTTTTATATGCTAATGAATAACCTCTGGCCATAACTTTTAATGGGCTAAGTGCATCTAGTGTATGAACTACTCTTTCCATTTCAAATTTCTTCTGGGTAATTAGGCGATTAAATTCTTTTTGTATAGCCATATGTAATTGCAGGTGCTTTTGCTTTTCAAGCTGAACTCTATTACTTGGATGATGAATAAGTAGTGAAGAATTCAGTTCTTTATGCTTGTTTATTTTAGATTTAACAATTTCATTTATTGATGTATGTAAACGTTCATTAATCCGGTCAAATTGCTCTTGTTTAGGATGGAATAGTGAATTTGGATATCTAAATACATAAGCATCTTGAACAGCCTTTAATTGCGCTTGTTTTCGTTCAATAATCGTATCCATCGCTTTATTAAGTCTTGATTTTCGAACTGCAAATTGCTCAAGTATTTCTCTTTGGCTTAACGAAACTATTTCTGCTGCAGCTGTTGGAGTAGGTGCTCTTAGATCAGCGACATAATCAGCAATTGTCGTATCCGTTTCATGACCCACTGCGGAAATGATTGGGATTTTTGATTCAAAGATCGCTCTTGCTACTTTTTCTTCGTTAAACGCCCAGAGTTCCTCAATTGATCCTCCGCCTCGTCCGACTATTAACACATCTATTTCTTTCATTTTACCCGCTGTTTCAATTGATTTTACAATCGACGCTTTCGCCCCTTCACCTTGTACAAGAGTCGGAATTACAACTATTTTCCCAATCGGGTATCTTCGTTGAATCGTTGTAATGATATCGCGAACTGCCGCACCGGTTGGTGAAGTAACAACCCCGATTACACTAGGAAAAGAAGGAATCTTTTTCTTAAATTTCTGATCAAAGAGTCCTTCTTCTAATAGTTTTTTCTTCAGTTGTTCATAAGCTACAAAGAGACTGCCAACCCCATCAGGTTGCATGTCTCTTATGTAGATTTGATAGCTACCAGATCCTGGGTATACATTTATTTCACCTTGTACAATAACCTGCATACCATCGGTTGGTTGAAATGCGATATTTGCATTATAGGATTGAAACATGACCGCTGCAATTCTAGCACCATCATCTTTTAACGTAAAATAATAATGACCGCTAGATGAATGACGTTTAAAATTTGAGATTTCTCCACGGAGAAGTATATTTTGCAAATTACGATCCGCTTGAAATTTTGCTTTTAAATATTTAGTTAATGCGGTAACAGTAACTGGTAGCTTTTCCGTCATGCATAGACCTTCTTTCATTCTTACAAAGCAATAAGATTAAAGTTTAGTACTCAAATTTAATTTACTATCAATTTGAGAAGCCGCTTTTAACGTATTATGAAGTAGCATTGTAATTGTCATTGGACCTACTCCACCTGGTACAGGAGTAATATAACCAGCAACATTTTTTACATCTTCAAAATTTACGTCTCCGCATAATTTGCCATTTTCGTCTCTATTCATGCCGACGTCAATCACAATTGCTCCCTCTTTAACATAATCAGCTGTAATTAATTTTGCTACACCAATCGCAACAATTAAAATATCAGCCTGCTTTGTAATATTTTTTAGATTTGTTGTACGTGAATGTGTATAAGTAACCGTTGCATTTTCGTTTAAGAATAGTTGTCCAACTGGTTTCCCTACAATATTGCTACGTCCAATAACAACGACATGTTTTCCACTAATCGGAATATTTGTATTTTCTATTAATTTTAATATACCAAAAGGAGTACAAGGTAGTAATGAATCTTGATTCGTCATCATTCTTCCAATATTAATTGGATGAAATCCATCAACATCTTTTAATGGAGAAATTGTTTCAATTACTTTCTTTTCTGAGATATGAGCAGGTAATGGCAATTGAACTAAAATACCATGAATTGACTCATCATCGTTTAATTTGTTTACAACGGATAATAACTCATCTTCAGTAACTGTTTCAGGTAATTCAATTACTTCAGAATACATTCCTAAATCATTACATGCTTTATGCTTCGAATTCACATATGTTCTTGAAGCAGAATTATTTCCAACTAAAACAACTGCTAAACCTGGTGTAACACCTTGATTTTTTAATTCTGAAACACCATTCTTTAATTCCTCACGAATTGATACTGAAACTTCTTTACCATTAATTAATGTTGCTACCATTTTAGTTTCCCCCTATGCATATAAACAATCTATCTATTTAGAATTTTGATAATACCGCATTGATAAATTTACTAGAATCATCATCACCGTAAACTTTAGCAATTTCAATCGCTTCATTGATTGCTACACTTTTCGGAACATCCTCTAAGTAATTAATTTCTACTACAGCGATTCTAAGGATATTGCGATCAACGTTGCCTAAACGATCAATCGTCCAGCTTTCGATATTTGAAGCTAATTGCTCGTCAATCACTTCTTTATGACTAACAAAATTTGTTACAATTGCCTCTAAAAATGCATCTTGTTTTTCTTCAGCTTCTTCTAATACATGCTCTAATGCATCTGAAGCATTCGCTTCACTTAAATCCATTTGGAATAATGTTTGTAATGCAAGTTCCCTTGCTTTTCTACGTTTCATCAAAATAATAAACTCCTTTAAGCTAAATTCATCATTCGTTGCATAGGTAATAACGAATTCTAATTTTGTATAGTAACACGTTATTTTACCATTTTTTTTAATAAGTTCCAACGACTGTCTGTATTAACTCTAATTTTTATTATTATTAACGTTTCTAAGCAAACTCAATACTTTAAACTGTTTTCTACATTTTAACTTAAAATCCAATAAAATAACAGAACAATGTTTGTGTTTTTTTAAAAAAAATTCCTTTTTCTTACTT
>NZ_NTZO01000220.1 GCF_002559405.1 Bacillus sp. AFS001701
CTCCTTTTAATATCATTAATGTAAAAACTGATTTTGCTATTGGATATTGTATGTTCATTTTTATTTTGCTGTTTCGCCTTTAACCACATAGATAATTGTCCATCATTTTTATCCTGTAATATTTTTAATAGCAATGTTTCCTTTAATGATAGAGTCCTTCGGTATTCGTTTTGAGCGTTTAATAATGTAGTTCCACTGACTTCTAAAACGTTATCTTTTAAAGCTAATTCAGGTGCATAAGGAGTAATACCTTTTTCACAATTTAATTTGTAATATTTCGCCAATGTAGTTCGCACAGAGACGTTTCTATAATTTGCTGTTTTTATTAACTGTGCAATAAATATTGATAATCTTGGTTTATTTTTCGGACTAAATTCAATAATATCTGAAACAGAACCGTTAACAAATACTATATCAGCGTTAAGGCGCATCTTTGGATCCCGGTAAAATAAATCTAATAAAGAAAACCAGTTTTTTTGTTCAATGACTTTTCTACCGATTAATACAGTTTGAACCTTTCCACCTGCTGTGATGCCTGGTTGCTCTTGAATCTATAATATCTCTAGCTTCTCTCATTGATAAATTTTTAACTTTAAATTGTTCAGTTTTTTCTTTAGCTTCTTTACAGATAAATACCAGGTAGCATTTTGCAAATAAAAAAGCAGGAATCAGATTAATTTTCGGATCCATGCCTAAGATAAAGCTATATATTTTATGTTTTTTTATTAAGATTTACAATTTATTCAATCTTAAATCTCTTAATGTGAAGTTTCCCTTTTTATTGGAGCAACTAGAATTTCTTTATTTTTCACATCATACAATCCACTTGGAGTTAAACGAATAAATGGTAAATGGGTTGCCGAAAAGAATAATAGCGTAAAAGCAGGATCGTCGTATTTATATCCTTTTTCTTTTAATAACTCGATCATTTTTTTCTCAATTTGAATTAAACTGTTCATGTCTAATTCAGACATGCTACCTTTTAAAGCTAAAGATATTTCGTGGACAACTTTGTTCTCTTCAACTAGTACCATCCCACCACCTAACTCTTTCAATCTTTCAAAAGCTTTCAACATATCGGATTTTCTTTTACCTAAAATTAAAATGTCTCCAGTACCAGAATAGGAACTTGCAAATCCACCCATGTGTTGAGCAAATCCTTTCACTAGTGTGTTTAATTTCCAAGAACCATCTCTTCCAACCATTAAAAGAAAACATTCATCATGTTCGTATGATAATTCATCACATTCTAAATCAATCATACTTTCATATGGTTTTGTAATGACATTATTTATTAAGTTTATACCATTTGAGGTTGAAAGACTCAGATCCTCTTTATGTAAAGTCCACTTTAAATTTAGTTTAGAAAATTGATATTTCTCCCAATCGATCGGCAAATATTGATTAATAAGGTTCCCATCTTTCTTGATCCATTTACCTTTTGCTAAAACACTTAGTGGTGTTGGGTTTTCTTTACTTTCTAGTAGATTAATATTTGCAATTCTTCCTGTGGCGATTGAACCATGTAAATGTTCCATATTATAATAGCAAGCTACATTATAACTTGCCATATTATATGCTTCAATTAACGGTATTTCGTGACGGATTGCTATTTTGATTAATTCATCAGTCATTCCTTTTTCATAAAAATAAGGATGTGAACCGTCAGTCGTAAAGAAAAATCTATCAAATTTTTGAATGCCGAGCTCTTTCATTTCCTTTAGAAGCACTTCTAAATCAGGTCGTATCGAAGAATGTCTTAATGAAACCATATAGCCCTGTATTAAACGCGAAAGTACTTCTTTTCCTGTCATTGCTTCATGATCACAATCTGCACCTAATAACATTAACTTAGCTAAAGTGCGTTCTGAAGCTCCAGGAAAATGCCCTTCCACCTTCTTATTTAATTTCTTTGTCTCCTGTATCCAGGTAAGCATTTGGTTGTCACCGTTTAGTAGCTTTGGCCACGCAGTTAGTTCTCCACCTTGTAATACTAATTCATTTTCGAGCCAAGACATAACATCTTCTGAGTTAAATAGCTCATCATTATTCGGAAATTCAGTTTGTGCGTCGAAACGACACCACCAATACATGCTTGATGGGATATTTTTAAAATCATTCAATAATTCAAAAGCAGTATGACTAGGCAATTCTAAGAATAATTTTAGATTATCGTTTATTAATGTTGTTGTACCGAATTGTCCAGCGTGCTTTGCTAAAGTAAGAGGATTATAGAGTTGATATGGATGAGCATGAGGTTCAATATAACCTGGTACTATGTACTGCCCTTCACAATCTACCACTTCAATTTCATTCAAGTTTTCCGGAAGAGCTTCTCCAACATAAACAATCCGATCCTGGTAAACCCAAATATTTGCATGGATCCATTGATTCAAATATGAATTTAAATACGTTGCATTTTTTAAAATGATATGCGGATTAATGTCTCCATCCAGAACATTTACTTGGTTTCTAATTTGTTCATTACTCCATCTATAATTTTTCATTATTTCACTCCTATTTCTTTAAAAAACTAATTGCACAAGAATCATATAAACAATCGTACCTCCCGCTATCGAAAGAAGCATCATTCTCTTCCATAAATGTAGAATCGCAACAATAAATACCGAAATAAACTCTGGAATACCGTGAGTACCAGAAAGTATATTTACATTTTTAAAACAATAAATGACTAATAGTCCAATTACTGCAGACGGTAGGACTTTACCTAGATACTGTACATACTTCGGTGTAGCTTTCCCCGGTGGAAAAATGATAAATGGAAGAAATCTTGTAAGCATTGTACCTAAAACAACCATTGATACTGTGATAATTTGCTGTGTTATATTCATCGTCATACTGATACCTCAACTTTCTTAGATGGTTTAGATGGTTTTCTAAGCACACTAAGTGTAATAAGAATTGAAAGCATCGCAGGAATAATGAAGTTATTTCCTCCAAAAATAATAAGGCAAATGGTTGAAAGACTAACCCCTGTTATTGCACTAATGTGTTTTGTCTCTTTTTTCCACTGCTCAATGAATATAACAACAAAAAGGGCAGTCATGACGAATTCAAGCCCTTTAGTATTAAATTTTACAAGTGATCCAAAAATCCCTCCAATTGATGCGCCAATTACCCAATACAAATGATTAAGAAATGTAACAAAAAACATAAACCAACTCTTATCCACGCCATTCGGTATATCAGCGGTATAATTTATCGAAAAAGTCTCATCACATAGACCGAAAATTAGATAGATTTTTTTCTTACCAGTGCCTTTATATTTATCTAACATTGAGATTCCATAAAATAAATGTCGCGCATTCACCATTAAAGTTAGTAACAGTGCGTTAATTGGATTAAAACCCATCAATAATAAGTTTGCTGCAATAAATTCCATAGAACCAGCAAAAATTGTTAGCCCCATCAAAATCGGATAAATGGCACTGAATCCTAAAGAGTTCATAAAAATCCCATATGCTATCCCTAAAAATAAAAATCCTGCAAAAATAGGTATTGTGTGTGGAAAAGCAAATCGAAATGCCATCCATAATTTGTTTCCCTTTTTCATAAATTCACATCCTGTATCGTTAAATTTATTATAATTTACCATACAGAATCCATACAAAAAATGAAATAATTGTATGGATTACAATTTTCTAAAAATTAAATCAAGTACAATTTAAAGAATGTTTACTTACTATCTACACAATTATGAATCAGTTAATATTTTTAGATTTCCATACAAAAATGATATAATTGTATGGAATTAAACAGTAGAGGTGCTATATGCCAGTAAATTCATTTGAAAATTACCCAATGTCTTGGAAACCGGACAGGAAGACTTTAAAACGTCCTTTTTATAATTCCATTGCCTTACAACTTGAACAAGATATTATAAATGGCTTTCTAGCACCAGGTACAAAGTTACCACCGCAACGAGAATTAGCTGATTTTCTTGACTTAAACTTTACGACAATCACTCGTGCCTACAAAATATGTGAAGTAAAAGGTTTAATCTATGCGATTACAGGAAGTGGAACTTTTGTTGCTCCAAATGCAGCCCATTCAATCACGATTTCAACAGATAAAACAGCAAATAGTATTGATCTTGGCTTTGTGGCTTCTTTTGAACAAACGAATAGTATTGTGTCTGAAGCAATCCAGAAAGTAGTCAGTAAAAGTTATTTAGATCAATTATTAAATTATAATGATCCTACCGGAATCCCACATCACAAGGCAGCTGCTCTAAACTGGATGGAAGCTTTCGGTATTAAAGCTGCTCAAGATCATTTAGCGATTGTATCTGGTACTCAAAACGCTTTGGTCATTGCTTTAGCAAGTTTATTTGAGCCAGGTAATCGTATTGCAACAGACTTTTACACTTTTTCAAATTTTATAGAATTAGCAAAAACGCTTCACATTCAATTAATTCCTATTCATTCCGACAAATTTGGAATGTTGCCAGATGAACTTGAAAAGCAATGTAGCCAATTAAATATACATGGCATATTCCTAATGCCCTCTTGTAGTAACCCAACCACTATCATGATTACTGACTTGCGAAAACATGAACTAGCGTCGGTAATAAGGAAGCATCGTTTAATTTTAATCGAAGATGATATACATGCATTTATAACTGCGGGAGTAATTTCTGATTACAAACAACCGATGTATAACCTACTTCCAGAACAAAGCGTATATATTTGTGGTACATCAAAGTCCATCTGTTCTGGATTAAGAGTTGCTTTCATGGTGTTTGGTGATTCACTACGCGAAAAAATTTTGAAGGCTATTTTTAATCTTAACGTAAAAACATCATCACTTGATGTAGAGGTAATTACTGAGCTGATCTTATCAGGTAAAGCGCATGAAATCGTTCAACAAAAGAAACAATTAGCTGAAAATGTAAACGATATTTATTCATCCTATTTCCCTGTAAATAAGATTGGTCATCCGCTTAGTTTCTACCGTTGGCTTCCAATTCATAGTCATAGTAACGGGGTAAACTTAGAGGCAGATTTGAAAAAACTAGGTGTACGTGTATTTCATTCTGATCGTTTTCTAAGTGGACAATCTTCTTCTGAAAAGTATTTACGTATTGCACTTTCTTCTACCCAATCTTTAGAAGATTTAGATACTGGTTTGAAAATTCTATCTCAATATCTCGACAAACAGATTTAAATAATTCCAGTACAACATTTGAAAAAAAGGAGCTGTATGGCGATCAGCTCCTTTCAAACTATTAATTTATTCTTTTAATTTTATTTAAAACGAGAAGAACTAACCTTTAAGTTATAATCAGTAATCTCAAATCCAAGTTGTTGATAGAGATTCAATGCCCCCTGATTATGACCAAAAACGTGTAGACATACGTCATCTACTCCTAATTCATTAATTTCTTTTATACACATACTCATCGCTTCTTTACCGTATCCCTGACCTCTATACTCTGGATAAATAAGTATTTCATATAAATAAGCATAATTTGGCTCTTGTTTTTTATTAATAGAATACCATATATAACCAATCGTTTCTTCTTTTATAACGATGTTTTTCAAATAGTTATTTTTAGTATTTTCACCTTCTGGCAATAAAGATTGAAAAGCTGCCTTAGATTGTTCTAAAGCTGTTTCTACTTTCCAACTTCCATTTTTCACTTTATCATTGGCAAAATTCACAGTTGCTATTTCTAGGAACCTCTGAAAATCTTGATGATTCATAAGTGTTAAAT
>NZ_NTZO01000221.1 GCF_002559405.1 Bacillus sp. AFS001701
TTAATTGATTTGTCAAAATGACGAATGACTACAGGAGGATTTAGTAAATTATCTTCCATTTCATATTTATTTTGATAAAAGATGATCCTAGTAGGAATTTGTTTTATTATTGCGTTCCTTTGTGCAAGAAAAATATCATTTTGAAGCATTTGAATAAATAATGTTAACTTTTGTTCATCTTCAATCTTCCTAACTTGATTGATCGGTAAAATTAATAACAATATCATTATTGAAAGAACTAATAACATCTCAACAAATGTAAAACCAAACGAATTATTCAACCTTTTTTTAAGGTATTGATACAGATCCAGTTGCTTTGTCATACGATAATTCAACTTTATTATTGCATTTATATGATGTTATATAGCCCTGCTCTTTTAAGACTGATAAACTTTCAGGTAATTGTTCATTTTCTAATCGATATGATTCAACACTTGACTGAACCATTTTTTGAAGTGCAGAACATCCTTTCGTTTGAATCGACTGTTGTTGTTTTCCTAAATTTGGTATCACTAGTAATAAAAGAAGTGAAATGATAAATAAAACAATTAACATTTCAATTAGCGTAAATCCTTTTTCATTCAAACTAACTCCTCCTAGATATTGTTCATCAACTGAAACATAGGAAACAGAATGGCTATATACAGTGATAGAATACTTGATGAAATTAAGATTAAAATAATCGGCTGAATGATCCTTATCGATTGGTGAAAGTAAGCTTCTATACTCTCCTTTAAATAATCAGCATAATCAGCAAGTTCCTTACTAAGAGTACTATTGTTCATACCATGTTCAATCACAAATATGATATCTCTATGGAATGCACGTTCATTTTTAAATGCTTCTTGCATAGAATTTCCGTTTAATATTTGATTGTAGAAAACTACTGCTTTTTCTTTAATAAATGTCCTACTATCATTATTCTGCATTGTTTTTAGTGCATCAACTATAGGAAAACCAGCATGTAATAATATACTTAACTGCATTGAAAATTCATAAGTATTCATTGTAATTAAATACTTCTTAACTAACGGGATTTGAATTAATTTATCCATCCGCTCGATTGAATTTAATTTATTAATTGCAAATAAGTATCCATAGGCGGTCAATCCCACTAGGAAAAGAGAAGAAAAGATAATTGAAGGTAGTCTTTTTATAACTTGTAGATAGATGAAAATAAAAGAGTTCTGATTAGAATGGAATGTTGAAAATAGCATTTCATATTGGGGAATGATTATATTTCTAAACAAAAACAAAATTAGCAACAATATTGTGATTAAAAAAATAGGATAGCCCATGATTTTTTTTATGTAAGCTCTATGTTGAATCTTTTTTGTAAGCATATAACTACCCTCACCTAGCGCTAAGGACAAATCACCATGCTTTTCTGCATAATACAAGTAAACGAGAACATCTTGATGAAGGCAAAGCATTTTAGCAAAATCGATGAATGAACCTCCTTCCACCAAAGCTATTTTAGCTTTATAAATCAGCCCTTTTAGGTCATCTGGGAATTGAATCATTAAGAATTCAATTGCTTGAATTAGAGGATAACCTTTTTGTAAAAGTTCTCCTAATATTTTTAATAGCTTAGCCTGTTCAATATAAGTTAATTTTCTTTCATTAAAAAATTTACCCATAGATTATACTCCGGCCCAAATGTTTGTTATCAATAAAACCTAATGCATACCCTTTAATGAGTTGATCATTTAAAGTAGATAATTGAATTTCTTCTTGTATCCCTCTAAATTCATTAATGACCGAATTCAGAGCATTACCATAAAGCAATTCATATACCCCTAATCTTCTGTGATTTCTATTTACAAAACAATTTGGTTCACATTCCCCTTCACAAAAACGGCATTTTATTGGAACTAATCTTTGAGAAACGATAGCAACCATTGCCTGAAATAATTCCTCCTTAGGAATTCCAAGCTCTAACATTCGATATAATGCACCTTTTGTGTTATTAGAATGAATAGTCGTTAATACTAAATGACCGGTCAATGCTGCCCGAACGGCAATTTTCGCAGTCTCTTCATCCCTAATCTCCCCTACCATTACGATATCTGGATCAGATCGAAGAATAGCTTTTAATCCAGTTGCATATGTTAGGCCTGCTTTTTCATTAACTTGCACTTGAAAATATTCATCAGATTTCCTTTCTATTGGATCCTCTAAAGTGATAATATTCCTTGCTATGTCTTTTTTTGCTGACTGTAATAAGGAATACAAAGTAGTCGTTTTCCCACAGCCTGTTGGTCCTGTAAACATCATTAGCCCATGTGAATGGTGTAATAAAGATAAAAGCTTACGAGTTGTAGATGGGAATAAGGAAAGACTTTCTATTGGAGCGATTTTTTGTTGGGGATGAATACGAATAACCATAGACTCATCAATAATGGTTGGTAAAGTAGCCAAGCGAAGTGATAATAAAATTTCATTAATGTTAACAACTAAAATTCCAGTCTGTGGCCGTCTAATTTCTCCTATATCCATACTTCCTAAAAACTTCAAATGCATGATGATCCTCTTAGACTTTTCTTTATTTATTCTTTGAATCAGTTTCAACTCACCATCAACACGAAAAAAAATTTGTACATCATCCTTTTTTGGTAATAAATGAATATCCGATGCCCCAAAATGGCAAGCTTTTTTTAGAAGTTCTTCGACCATTTTTTCTACTGAATCCATTTTTATTCCCCCTTTCTATATTAGCTATTATATTTTTGTTTTCCTCAGCTATCAAATCATGATAATTAGGATACTAAACGAAAATATTAAATTTAGCTAAAATTTATATACAAACTAAAGCTAATTTACCAAAATAACGTACAAGAAAATCAAATATATAATATAAAACAAAAAGTATGTTTTCAATTCAATGTATAGAAAATCATTAAATAAGAAAAATAATATCAGATATGGTTAATTTCATTATCTCTAATCAATTTAGAATTGTATTAATACATTGTTTACAATTGTAACTTTCTTATTTTATAATAATGAATGGGTAGAAATTTTTTATGGGGGGATTTAGGATGGATCGAATGTTCCGCGTTCTAGGATTCTGGACAGCTATATTTACGGTAATGTTCTTTGTTGGACATATGTCAGCAGCTGCACTTATTTTCGCATGTCAAACAGCATTTTTCGTAGTATTAGGCTATCTAAAGCTTTCTGAGCGTATGTACATCTATATCTTTGGCGCATACTTAACTGTGTTCTTTATTGGATTTACATATTATAGTACTTTCTTATTAGTACCAGGCTTTAGTGAATAATAGAAAAACCAGTCATATGACTGGTTTTTTTATTTGTATTCATTTAATGAAATCAATTCATTCAACTTAGTAAGATCATTTGTTGACATACCTTTTGTTTGTAATAGCCATTGGAAAGAATCGCTTATTCCTCCAGGCATAATTAAAGATTGTACAGCTCTATTTTGTTTATATTCGCTTGAAAATGGATTTGACTGAGCATGCGGAATAAGCCAATTTAAAATACCAAAATCTAATATTGCATCTCTTTGGTTAGAAAAGTATAGATTTTCGATATGATTCTGTAATCCGAACTTTTTTAATTCATCCCAGTGAATATGAGTTGTAATGTCCATATCCCCTAAATTCTCTAGTATATTTGATTTCATTTCATGCTTATAATAACCTCGCAAACTTCCCTTAATTCGATGGGGGGCATCCCATTCTTCCATCGTAAAACCATAATCAACAGTTAAAATAATTCCTTTACTAATTTTTGATTGTAAATGGTCATAAACTTTTTCCATAACAACAGGAATTTCAACTCTTTGTCCATCTTTTCCAACAAAATTGTATCTACTTAGAAAATCACTGATTTCACTATCTTGTATTTTAACGAGATTTTCTTTCAGATTATTTAGTTCATCAATTATAATTACTACCTCTTGCCATTCGTTTTGATTAAATTCAACTACTCGAACAGGTAAAGCATCAAACAATTCATTTGAAAATACCATTCCATTATTGATTTGCTCGATTTCTAATACATTTGAGAAGTGTTTACAATTCAAATGGTTCGCCAATAATTCTTTTTGTAATTTACGATGATAGTGACTCGCATCAATAATATAGTAAGTTAAATTTTGATAAATTTCAGGCTCTTTTTTTTCACAATACGAGAGAAAGGCTGCGGCGAATCTGCCATTTCCACCACCAACTTCAACAAAAAAAGGTGCGATTAGGTTATTCTTAACAAACCGACAAAAAGATGCCGCAATTACTTCTCCATATACTGAACCTACTGAGCTTGTAGTATAGAAATCACCTTTTCGTCCAATTTTTTCATTTGCCATTTGATAATAACCTTTTTCTTGATCATAAAGTACTAACAAAATAAATTGTTCGTATGTAATAAAACCTTTTTTGCTGTTATTTATCGCATTAATAATTATGTTTTTCATCATATTACCTAATTATAAAAATGGATTATGTCTTTTCTCATCACCAATCGTTGTAGTTTCTCCGTGACCACTACATACAACGACATCCTCAGGTAAAGAAAGAAGCTTACCTTTTATACTTCTAATCAACTGGTCGTGATCCCCACCAGGTAAATCAGTTCGTCCAATACTTCCTTCAAATAATGCATCACCAGAAAATACTGTCTTTATTTCTTTACAATAAAATGAAACACTGCCTGGTGAATGGCCTGGAGTTTCAAAAATTGAAAATAAGAAAGGACCAATTTCCATTTTACCTTCTTTTTCAATCAAGTGATCTGCTTCCCTTGCAAAAATTGACTGATTTCTCATAAATAATTCAGAACCATTTTTTTGTCCATCTGTTAGCCAATCTGCTTCATATTTATGAATATAAACGGGTATATTATATTCATCACGCACATCATCAACAGCCCCAATATGATCAAAATGGGCGTGGGTTAAAAGGATTGCTAATGGCTTTAATTTATTTTCTTCAATAACGTTAAAGATTACATGTGCTTCTTCGCCCGGATCAAAAATAACCGCTTCATTCATTTCATTACTTAAGATATAACAATTAGTTTGTAATGGACCTAACGGTAATTGTAAAACATTCATATTCATACCCTGCTTTCTTTTTTAATCTATATAATACTATATCATAATTTTGTTTTAGCACTTAATTTCAAATAGACAATTGTTCACAAAAGTTTTACAATAATAATGATGTGATAGCAAACAGGGGTTGCTTGAAGAAATTTATAGGGGGTTTACAATGGGTACAGTTATTATTTTTATACTAGTAGCTATTCTATGTGTTCCAGCATTAATCGGATCATTAAAGAATAAGAACTTTTTAGCTGTTTTTTGGTCTGGTGCTACATTAGTTTTATTTGCTTGGTTTGCCATTATGACAATTTTACATAACGGTTATCCACCAGCGCACTTATAAAATTTATTTCCTTATGTAATGAACAAATTTCTACATATAGAAAACATGTTCTAAAATAAAAAAGCTGACAAATTTGTCAGCTTTTTTATTTTAAAGATGATTGGATATTTTCTAAATTAAATAATGACGCTAACAGTATTGGAAACGTCTCGGAAAAAATGGATTCAAACATAGAAAGTGGCAGTGGGTTTATTCCTTTACCTAATTCAAGTGTAAATCCTGGTTTCCGAAAATCTTGTATATACCAATCCTTAAAACCTGCATGGCTATCAATTGTTTTAACTGCCTTATACGGACTAACACTGGAAAAATAATTAGCATAGACTTCCGAGATGGGAGGTTCAAGATTGTCATAACCCCAATAAAATTCTTTACCTTGAGTATGCAAAGCCAAAAGAAGATCAAAATTCCTTTTTATTGCTAAATTACTCATAGCAATTGTTTCTGGTTCTGTTAATGGAGCATCTCCTGGGTAGTCTCTAGGAGAGAATGATTTTTGTTTCTTTCTTTCTTTTTCAAACTCCCAATGTGCAGGAAATTGATTGTTTAGATCAACGCCCCTTATATTTGCTTTCCATCCAGTAAAACCATCATTTCCTTCGTTAATTTTATGAACAAATTCCATATAATCACTTTGTTCAACAGCTCCATTTATAACTAAATTTACCCCATCAGGATTAACCATAGGGACAATCGATAAAGTATTTTCATTAAATAAATCTACTAATTCTTTATGAAATCGCAATTCCTCAGTTGTTAAAGTGTTACATATCCAAAAAAGCATTTTCATGATTACACAAGTTGTAATCCACTCATTTGCATGAAACGAACCATTCCAATGAACCTTTCTATGTCCATTTCCAACTTGAATCTCATATATAGGCTGATATAAAACGCTGTGTCCAATCGTATTTAAACGAAGAAAAGGAAATTCTTGTACTAATAAACCAATATCTTTTGAAAGTTCATTAAAATCGTATCTTCTTGGATGAAAGGATAAAGGCCGATTGTTTTTATACAAAATTTTCACCTCATCAGTTATTTTCTAGTTAATTGTATGTAATTAAAATAAAGAAAAGCACTTTCGGTTAGGAAGTGCTTTATTTAGCGTTTTAACAAGTCATATTAAATTATTAAAGCTTCGTGAGTTTTGGGGTTGTGGGATTAGTAAAATAGCTGAGAGATGGGGCTAAAAGGCTTGTACGACGGATGTGACAAGGTAGCTCCAAAATCTCGCTAAACTTAAAGGCAAGCATCCTGTAGTGGAAATTAACATGATATTTCTTTTTTTAATGATAAATTACTTTTCAGTAACAAGAAAAAGCACTCCCATTAAGGAGTGCTTTTCATATTATTCAAACTTCGTATCAGCTTTTTTATAATTAACTTCAAAGAAACGAAGTAAATCTTTATAAATAATTGAGTTCGAATACTCAAGTGATTTATTTGCTTTTGCTAAGTCTTCTTTAGGTGGCTTTTGTCCTTTTAATTCTTCACCAGTATTTGGATCATACATCTTTTCACCAGTGTAAATATATTTATCAGTAACAATTGTTCCATCACGGAAAACTACAAAGTTTTTGTGTTTAGGAGAGAAAATATCATTACCAAAGTTGATAGATGTTTTATTTGGATCTTCACCTAATAAGTTTAAAATAGTCGGTTTAACATCAATTTGACCTGCAACTTTATGAACTGTTTCACCCTTAGTTTGTCCAGGTACGTGGATAAAGAAAGGTACTTTTTGTAATTTAACATGTTCTGCAGGTGTAATGTCTTGTCCTAATACTTCACTCATTGCACGGTTATGGTTTTCAGAAATACCATAGTGGTCACCATACATAACAATGATTGTATTATCATATAGACCTTTTGCTTTCATTTCTTCAATGAAATGTTTAATTGATTCATCTAAATAACGTACTGTTGTTACATAATTATCAACAGTTTGGTCTCCAGTTTTTAAACGTGGAATCATTAAATCCTCATCATTTAATTCGAATGGATAATGGTTAGTTAGTGTAATCATACGGTTGTAGAACGGTTTAGGCTCTGATGCCATTTTGTCTACAGCTTGTTCAACGAAATATTTATCTTTTAGTCCCCAGCCAATTGAAGTAGCTGCAGTTACTTTAAAGTCAACTTCATTATAATAACGATCGTAACCTAGACTTGGATACATCATGTCACGGTTCCAGAACGATTTATTATTTGAATGCATTACTGAAGTGTAATAATTTTGATCCTGTTTAAGGATTGCTGGTGTAGCAGTAAAAGTATTACCACTGTTTGTAAAGTAAACTGCACCACGATCTAATGGGAATAAACTATTATCAATTAAGAATTCAGCATCAGATGTTTTACCTTGTCCTGTTTGGTGGTAAAAATTATCAAAATAATAACTTTCTTTCGTAAATTTATTTAAGAAAGGAGTAATTTCTTGTCCATTAATTTTTCGTCCAATTACGAAATTTTGTAATGATTCTAATGAAACGACTACTACGTTTTTACCTTTATATTTACCATGTAATTGTGCATTTACACCTGTATCGTTAGCACGAATAAAGTTTTCGATTCCTGCTAATTCACTATCATCAGCCATCGCTTTTTGAGCAGATGTTTTTGATTGAATAACCATATCATATAAGTGGTAATTGTATAATCCTAAGAATTTAACAATGTATTCTCTATCGAATGAACGTGTTAATAATTGTGGACGTTCAGTTTCTGCTAAACCAAGGTTAACTAAGAAAATAGCAACCGCTGCTAAGAAATAAGCTGTTCTAGCTTTGCCTTTAATGTTACCAGTAGTAAAGAATTTTTTACCCCAGAAATAATTAACAGCAATTAAGATAAAAATATCAGAAAAAGCTAAGATTGTTTTATAGCTGATCATTGCTTTAACACTTGAACCTAAATCCCCAAAGTTACGAGTCATAAATAACACTGGAATCGTTACGAAATCGTCAAAGAATGAATAATAAGCTGTATCAGCTACTAAAATAAAGGACATGATTATAGTAATCCAAATAACTGCTCTATTTCGTTTTGGTCCTTTTGCAAAAAGAGCTATACCTATAAATATTAATAATGAAGATATAGGAGCAATTATCAAAATAAATTCTTGCATTGAATTTTCAATTTCTAAATCAAAATAAAATTGGCTTAGAATCGTTGCTTTAATCCATAAAAGGAATACAGCAAGTAACGGGAATCCAAAGTTTTTAATAAACTTTTTCCACATATTCTGTTCCTCCTCTTGTTTAGACTATTAATCTATTTTATCTATTATAAAACAATGTTTGGCATTTCACATATCTATTTTATTGGTATTTAAATACCAAGAATTTTTGAAATGATTCATACAATTATTAGCTACTAAATGTATGGATCTAAAAAATTTATTTGACGTAAACTTAGGTTTTTTCTAACGTCATTCAATTTATCATAAACTAGTTCTGTCGTCAAATAACTAATTTTTTTTTCAATTCAATACAATAAACATAATAAGGTACTTCAATTAGAAGTACCTTAAATTTAAGTTAAATTTCATTAGTAATAAATTTTTTTACTAAATATGCTGCTCCAATTGCTCCTGCATCGTTCCCTAACTTGGCGATTGAAAGTTTTGTCGAATCTCGTACTGTTGTGAAAGCAAATTCGTCAAAATATTTCTTTAGAGGTTTTAATAACAGTTCACCTGCATTTGATACTCCGCCACCAATAATAATATTTTCAGGATTTAAAGTATTTCCAACTCCGGCTAACACTAAAGCTAGATATCTCATTACATGATTAACGATTTCTTCTGCAACTTCATCACCATTTGAATAAGCTTCAAAAACATCCTTTGCTGTAATTGGTGAATCATTCGACATTTCTTTTAAAACTGTTTCTTTTGTCGTATTTTGTAATTTCTCGTTTGCTATTCTTGCAATACCTGTAGCTGAAGAAATAGTTTCTAAGCATCCCGTTTTTCCACAGTTACATAAAACTCCATTTTCAAGTTGTACTGTTATATGACCAATTTCACCGGCAGATCCACTAATTCCATGTGCAACGTCCCCATTTACAATTACGCCTCCGCCGACTCCTGTTCCTAGCGTAACCATTACTACATCTTTTGCTCCATTTCCAGCACCTTTCCACATTTCGCCAACAGCTGCTATATTTGCATCATTATCAACGATTACAGGAATACCTGATTCCTTTTCTAGAATTTCCTTTAAAGGAAAATTAACCCAACCTAAATTTACTGCTGCAAAGATAAGTCCATCTTCTAATCGAACCGAACCTGGAGCTCCAATACCGATTCCAGCGATATCTTCCTTTGTTTTAGCCATCTGTTTAAGCTTTTCTTCAATTGCAATTGTAATTGTTTTAGGAATATGCTTACCTCTATCAGATTTATCTGTTGGTACTTCCCATTTATCGATGAATTCCCCGTTATTTGTTAATAATGCCAATTTAATGCTTGTACCACCTAAATCTACACCTACAATCATTTTAGCCATAATGTCTTCTCCCTTCGCAGTGAAATCGTTTGCAATAAATTCTAAAAAAAACGATTTCTTCAAACCGTTTTATTTTTTATTTCATCCATCTCTTTTTTTAATATCATGGTAGCAATTTGTAAATCTTTACTTTCAAGTATATTCGCTAAAAATAATTCTTTTAGCTCATCTTGCATTAACATCAAGTCTGCTAATCGATCACCTGTATAAATAATGGTGCCATAATTCTTTAGAAATTGTTGAATATCATATACGGATTTCATACTTAACTCCTATTATTTTATCTTTCTAAACATGTAATAAGTATAAGTTGGAAACGATTACTCGTCAATGTGAAATACCAAACAAACCATTTATTTTGTAGGCATTTCTAATTATTTTTTAGGCTTCATTACTTCTTCTAAAGCTAAATCATTTTTATATAAATATGTAGCGTATTTTATCCCGAGATATCTTATATGCCATGGTTCATAATTGTATTCAGTAATATCTACTTTGTCCTCTGGATAACGAATGATAAATCCAAATTTATGTGCATGGTCTGCAAGCCAAGTTCCTTCTTTCGTTTCTCCAAATCCTTGTTCAAGCTTGTTACCGAAGTTTGGAGATGATACATCTATGGATAAACCAGTTTGATGTTCGCTTGTACCAGGAACAGCACTAAAAGATTGAGTCCAATCTTCACCATGAATTTGTACATAATAATTATACAAGCTTTTTTGTCGATCAAAAGAGCGATATGCGGAAACTGGAGTCAGCTTTATGCCATCTGCTTCTGCTCTTTCAAATAATTTTTCTAAAGCATGAGCTGCCTCTTTCCTCATTAATGTCTTATCTTTGTTTACTCCATGTAAAGGAACGACCGGATAAACTAGATCTGGCGGTTCATAACCATCTGGTAGCTTTCTTTCTTTATTAACTAATACTAAATTAGATGCAGGATTCGTTACAGCTAATAATCCATTCTCAGCTTCGATTGCTGTATCATCGTAATTAGGAAATTTCAGGGAAGTCTCTTTCGTCTTTTTTAGATGATTTTTAAAAAAATTTTGGTTTCCAAAAAATAAAGCTAGTCCAATAATGAATATTACTATTAATACCCATGAGTACGTACTATTTATTTTTTTCAAAATTACCTCCTTAATTCTTTTTGTTACTATTACAATATTAAAAGTTGGCATATTTTTCAAATAATCTATACAATAAGACCTCTTTCAAATAGAAAGAGGTCTTATTAACTATAATATTTTTAACTTCTGAAAAAACATTACTTGTGTTTGTTAAATTTTATCATCATTCACTTAATTTTCGTTACCCAAAACAGGTTCCATCGTTTTTCTTAATGTGTCTACGGAGTTTTTAAACTGACGTTGTTCTAATTCATTTAAATCTAGTTCAACAACCTCTCGAATTCCACCACGATTAATTACTGCTGGTACGCCAATATATATATCGTGTTCTCCATATTGTCCATCTAAATATGCAGAAACCGTAATAATACTATTTTCATTTTTTAGAATCGCTTTTGTTAATCTAACTAAGCCCATTCCTATTCCATAGTATGTTGCGCCTTTTTTCTTTATAATGTGATATGCAGCGTCACGTGTATTTAAAAAGATTTCATCAAGCTCTCTTTGGCTATATTTTGGATTTTTCTTTAATACATGGTGTACTGGTGAGGTACCAACATTTGTTTTAGACCAAACTGGTAGTTCACTATCACCATGTTCACCGATAATATAACCATGGATATTTCTTGCGTCAACATTAAAATAATCACCAAGCATATATCTAAAACGTGCAGTATCTAAACTAGTACCAGATCCGATAACTCTTTCTTTTGGTAATCCTGAAAATTTCCAAGTCGCATAAGTTAAAATATCTACCGGGTTTGTGGCAATTAAAAAGATACCGTTAAATCCCGAAGCCATAATTTCTCCAACGATCCCTTTAAAGATAGTACAATTTTTTGCAACTAAATCTAAGCGAGTTTCTCCAGGCTTTTGAGCTGCTCCAGCTGTAATGACGACTAAACTCGCATCTTTACAATCACTATAATCTCCAGCCCAAATTTTTGTTCTAGAATCTACAAAAGGAAGGCAATGACTTAAATCCATTGCGTCCCCTTCCGCTTTATCTTTATTTAAATCAATCATAACTAGTTCTTCGGCAACACCTTTATTTAACATACCAAAGGCATAACTAGCTCCAACTGCTCCTGATCCGATAAGTGCGACACGATTTATTTCTTTGTGTAACATAATATCCACCTCATTTGTGTGATAAAAGTGTAAGTAACTGGGACTCCTATATTATATATGTATTTTCACTCAAAGTTTGTGAAACTTTTTACAAATTTATTTTTTTTACAATAAGACGTTAATTCAGTCTTACCTATTTTCAAACAAATCGTGTCACATTATGCACTTATTAAATCGCTTCTATTATTCTTGATTCTGTTAAGACCACCGGCATCTTAATGTCATGTTTTTCTGTTGGTAATTCATCAATGATTTGAATGTCATAAGCTAAGGCTAAGAGTTGTTTATTATAATCTTCTAAGTAGCGATCATAATAACCACCACCATATCCTAGTCGTTCACCATTTTTTGTATATGCTACTCCAGGCACAATTATTAAATCAATAAGTTCTTTACTTATTTCCTCGCATTTTTCTTCAATTGGCTCTTGTATTCCAAAATAACCTTTCTTTAAATCATCAAATGAATTGATTTTGTAAAAATGCATTTTTCTAGTCTCATGGTTGCATTTAGGGACAACAACTGATTTATTCATTTTCCAACAAGCAGTGATTAAATACTTAGTATTTATTTCATGCTCCATTGGCATTGTTGTTGCTATTATATCTGCAGTCTTCATTTGTTCAGTACTTAGTAATTTTTTTATAATTTGTTTTGACTTTTCATCTCTTTCCGATACTGAAATATTTTTCAAGTTTTTCATCATAGAATTTCTAATTTCTTTTTTTTCCATAATATTTGCCTCCTTAGGTCAGGATCGAGTTTTCTAAAGTAAAAAGATTTATTGAGATGTATTCTAATTAAGATTATAAGTATTTAAATATAAAAAAAACAGTAGGAAAATTCCTACTGTTTACTTTGTTTCGCGATGAACTGTAACTTTTTTAAGTCTTGGGCAATATTTTTTAAGCTCAAGACGGTCTGGGTTATTACGTTTATTTTTAGTAGTGATGTAGTTACGATCTCCGCATTCTGTACATGCTAATGTAATATTTACGCGCATTTTATTTTCCCTCCTGACATAGTGACATAATCAGACTTGTATATAATAACATTCTTTCGCGATAATTTCCATACTTTTTATTGATTCAATGTATTTCTTTTGATATTTTTTTTATTGAATTATGTACAAACTTATTCTCATAATTCAGAGTATATTTTTGAAAGACAGCTTGATGATGTAATACACTGCCTTGATCGATGCGAATATTAGAACTAATCGACACATATGGGCCAATTACACAGTTCTCTTCAATCGTAACATCATTCCCAATAATAACGGGAGAAACAATCTTAACATTATTATTTATCGTTACATGCTCACCTAAAAAGATTCTTGGTAATATTTGAACAGCAGGAATAGGTAAGTTTAATTTCTCTTCAATCCAATCTACGTTTAGCTTTGCAAATCTTCTAGGTGTCCCATAATCAATCCAATAACCTTTTAAATGAAAAGCATTTAAACAGATATTATTTTTTAACATTAAAGGAATTAGATCATTGCTAATGTCAAAATAACGATTTTCTGGAATTAGATATAATAATTCAGGATTCATAATATAAATTCCAGTATTAACTAATTTACTTATTTCACTACCTTCATTCGGCTTTTCAATAAAATCGATTATTTGTCCATTTTTAACTTTTACATTTCCGTATGATCCACACTTATCAACTTGTTTTACAAACATAGAAAATCTACTTTTACTTTCTAAATGAGTTTTTAATGCATCTCTAATATCACCATCAAATAAAATATCACCATTCACTAATAGAAAGGGTTCATGAAGAAAATGCTTAGAAAGTCTTAAACAACCAGCAGACCCTAAACTTTTTTCTTCTATAATATAATCAATTGAAACATTTTTTAATTTCATTGCATTGATCGTCTCGATTATTGCTTGGGACATATAATGAAGCTGAATGATAAATTCTTTAAACCCAAGTCTAGTTAAATGTAATATTAAATGCTCAATTGCCGCTCTATTTGCGATTGGTAATAGTGGCTTAGGAATGTTGTTAGTAATTGGTAAAAGCCTTTGACCGTATCCTCCAGCTAAAATAACAACCTTCATTTATTACCACCTCAATATCTTATACTAGTTAAAGAAGTATGCTTAATATTACGTAAATATGACAAAAGGGCATTCAGGTAAATTTTGTCTGAACACCCTTTTAATTTATTTAACTGTTAAAAACTATAGTCTTATCTTTATTGATTTAATAAATAATGTTTCCCTTTAACTAAGTAATAAATATTCTCTGCAATATTTGTTGCATAATCTGCAATTCTTTCAAGATATCTGCAAATAAATGCCATTTGCATGATATTAGATACATGCTCAGGTGAATTTGCAATACTTGTCATTAGAGTTCTAACAGTAGTTCCATATAGTTCATCAACAATATCGTCAATTTCACCAATCTCTTTGGCAGCTTGTAAATCTTCTGTTCGGTATGCTTCTGAAGCTTTTGTTAACATATCTAAGCCAAGTTCATGCATCTTTTCTATATTCTCTAATGGTAAGTTTTCTTGACGACTACGAATACGAATTGTCGATTTTGCGATATTTACTGCATAATCTGCAACTCGCTCAAGATCATGAGCAATTTTAATAGCAGTTAAATTTCTTCTTAAGTCTACAGCAACTGGTTGTTGTCTTGTAATAATCACTAAAATTAATTCATTCACTTCTTTTTCTAATTTATTAATACGATCATCTTCGTCAATTACTTCTAAAGCTAGTTCAATATTTTCTGTACGAAATGCCGCCATACTTTTAATGACTGCTTTTTTTGTTTTCTCAGCCAATTCGATGATCATTTCTTGTAATGTTTTTAAGTCTGCTTCAAATTGATTTCTCATCTCTTTTCACCTGTTCCCTTCTATTATCCGAATCGTCCAGTAATGTAGTCTTCAGTACGTTTATCTTTAGGTGTTGAGAACAGTTTATTAGTATCCGAGAACTCAACTACTTCACCACTTAAAAAGAATGCAGTTTTATCAGAAACACGAGCTGCTTGTTGCATATTATGCGTAACAATAATAATACTAAAATCCTTCTTTAAATCGTGAATTAATTCTTCAACTTTTAAAGTTGAAATAGGATCTAATGCTGACGTTGGCTCATCCATTAAAATAACATCAGGCTCGATTGCTAAACAGCGCGCGATACATAAACGTTGTTGTTGCCCTCCAGAAAGACCAAAAGCATTCTCATGCAAACGATCTTTAACCTCATCCCAAATTGCTGCACCTTTTAAACTTTTTTCAACAATCTGATTTAATGTAGCTTTATCTTTAATACCATGTATTTTTGGTCCATATGCAACGTTTTCCCAAATTGATTTAGGGAATACATTTGGCTTTTGGAATACCATTCCTACGTGTGTTCGTAATTCTTCAACAGGATAGTCTTTATCGAAAATATCTTGTTCGCGGTAAAGAATTTTCCCTTCTGTTCGAACTGAAGGAACTAACTCGACCATACGATTTAACGTTTTTAAATAGGTCGATTTACCACATCCACTAGGTCCAATAATCGCAGTAACTTCATTCTCATAAATGCTTAAATTTATATTTTTTAATGCTTTATCTTGTCCATACCATAAATTTAAATCTTGAGTATCATATACAATTGATTTTTTCACGTTTGTATTTGTCTCTTCAAGATCATCATTTTTAATACTATTCTCTCTATTTAATGTCATTGTCATAACTTTCGATCCCCTCTCATCCTAAAGGAAGCTTTCTATTTTTGATATATAAAATATTAAATAAACAATAGATAAACTTTATAATCGTTAAAATTCATTAGTACTTACATGAATAATCATATTCTCAAACTATTAAACCTGTTTTAACCGAGTGTAAAGATTATGTAAATAAGTTCAGAATGTGAAGGAAGGGTGTAGAAAAGAAGTTTTCCAAATAAAAAAGAGAAGGGTTTAGTCCCTTCTCTCTTCTCTTCTTATTGATTTTTATTTTGAGTGTCTTGATTATCTTGACTATCTTGATTGTCTTGGTTATCTAAATTGTCTTTTGGTTCGTCATTATAAATTGATTGTCTTTGTTCTTTTAATTTAAAGTATTCATCCATAATATCTCGGCCAATGTATTTATTTACTGGTGCTTGGTCAGTTTGTAACCAAGGAACTACTACGACAAAGGCAATTTCTGGATTGTCATATGGAGCATATCCCATCAATGTTTCATTATAAGTTTTTTGTGGCCCATTGTATTTTTTACGATCTGGACCGTCGTAAAATGATTGGGCAGTACCTGTTTTACCCGCTATTTTATAGTCTACGCCTAAGAAGTATTTTCGAGCAGTACCACCAGTCTCGTTATATACTTTTATAAAACCTTGTTTAACATGATCGATGTATGATTGTTTCATATCAATACGGTTTAATACTTTAGGCTTAATTTCTTGTCTAATGACACCAGTATCATCGCCGATTGAAGGTTGTCTCAATTCTTTCGCAACATGTGGTTGAATTCTGTAACCTCCATTTGCGATTGTAGAAACATATTGAGCTAATTGAAGTGGCGTATAAGTATCATACTGCCCAATTGCCATATCTAGTAGGAAACCTGGGTTTTTGTCTACACCTTTAAATCCAATTGCTTCATTTGGTAAATCAATTCCAGTTTTAACACCAAGTCCGAATTGACTGAAACTTTTTCGGAATGTATCAAACGCTTTAACGTCGATATCTAAAGGCTTATTCTCTACGTAATGTGCATGGCCGATAGCCATAGCTGTTCGGAACATATAAACGTTTGATGAATATTTTAAGGCATCTAAGTCATTAATCCATCCGAAGTTTTTATATGACGCTTTAACTGGTGTACCTGCAATTTTAATCGGTGTATCGAATTGCCTTTGTCCTGGAGTAATTGCCCCAGTTTGATAACCAGTTAAAAGAGTTGCACCTTTTACAGTTGAACCCATCTCATAAGATGAAGTAAGATTTCCAGTTGCGTAATCTACAACTTTATTTTTTCCTGTCTTTTTGTCTTTAACAATTTGCTTTCCTGACATCGCTAAAACTTCACCCGTATTTGGGTTAATCATCGTTACAAATGCACGGTCCAAATATCGACCATTTGACGTTGCTTTAGCTTTTAAGAGCTCTCTTTTTACAATTTCATCAACTTTACCTTGAAGTTCAATATCAATTGAAAGTACTAAATCACTTCCAGGTTCACCTTCTGTAATTACTTTCGTATCAACAACATTTCCATTTGAATCAATAACATTTTGTGCCTTACCTTTTGTACCACGTAAAACATCTTCATATTGCTTTTCTATATAACTTTTTCCTACACGATCATTACGATCATAACCACGAGCTAAATAATAATCTACATTCTGAGCAGGTAATCCTTCTTTTTCAGAAGTTATATTACCTAAAATTGTTCGGAACGTATCACCATAAACGTATTTTCTTTCCCAATTTGTTGTTACATCTACACCTGGAAGCTGATCTAAATGTTCACTAACTGTTGCATATTCTTTTTCAGTAACTCCCTCACTTTTAATTGTTTGTGGAGTTAGTGCATAACCAACGCTCATTTGCTTGTAAATTGCTAGTATTTGTAAGTCATTTGCACTAAGTGAATTGATCTCATCTGCTGTAATTTTATCAAGCTGTAAATTATAGTAAGCTTTATTGTAAGCAGGATCATCATCTTTATTTTGAGCTTTTAGTGTTTTATCCTCTTCTTTAGATACTAGTTTTTTTGCATCTTCAGGATTTGTTAATAACCAATAATCTTTTTTATCTCGTTCAGTTATTTTATTAGTTGGCATCTTTAGATAACTTTTTAACTTTGTAGCCATTGTTAATAACTCGCCTGAAGTTGTCCCTTTTTTTCTTGTATAAGTAATTGTACGCAAAGGCGTATTATCTACGACAACCTTTCCGTTACGATCTAAAATTTTTCCCCTAGGTACAGCTTGATCGACGGTCATATTTTCTGTACGCTCTAATTCTAATTTATAGTCTTCACCTTTAACTATTTGTACGACACCTAATCTTAGAATTAAAAAAGAAAATAAGACAAACACAAGAAAAAATAGTGTATTCAGTCGTGTTGGTAATGTGATTTTATATTTCTTAGGCTTATTCATTTTTTCTCCTCTTTTTTCTACAATTACTAATTCTACCTATTAATATTTTAATGATTTGGAAAAGGAATCACTACTAAGTTTTTGACAATTTAGTGACAATACTCAAGCATGCTTATATTCTAATTTCCTCATTACGAAATAGACCAAAAAGTGTCCTGCACCAAATAAACACATTAATAATGGAATAACTTGTTCTGGTTGGAATAGTGATGTACATACAATGAAAACTGCAATAGAAAACATTCTACCGCTATTTAAATACACTTCACGTATTACGATATATTCCACTCTATATTCCCTGGCCTTATACGATTTTCCTATTATATCATATGTTAAAGATAAGTAAGGTACTAAAATGATTGGATATGCCAAAGAAATTATTGCACCGTAAATGATTAATAAAGGAAACGAAACTTTAAAAGCGATTACAAAAACAGCACAAAATAGTAAAAACCCTCCAATAAATATAGCTTTTATTCTAAAATTTTCTTTGATAATTCTTGTAACAATATAATAGGTAATAAAGCTAATTAACGATGTAATTAATCCGTATTTCCCTAATGCAAATTCACTTCCGGTGGATAAGAAAATATAAATTGAAATAACAAACATAAAAATCCCTTCACGAATCCCCTGAAAGAAATTAGCATATGTTACTTTTCGCCAATTTTCATTTAATTTTCTTTCTTGAATGACGCGCTTAATATTGAACTCACTATCAAGTTCCCGTCTAACTAAGAAGCAACTTAAGACCACTGCACAAATAAATAAAATAACTGCAGCAAGAAACACAAAATGATAACCTTTATTTCCGATCATTGAAGAAATAATCGCTCCAGCAATAAATGGTCCAAGCATTCCCGTGAACGAATTAATTAGCCCTAAAAAACCATTAAAAAATTGTCTCGTTTCAGGTTCTGTAACTTCAAACGTTAATAAGTTAAACGCTAAATAGTAACAGCCATTTCCTATTCCTAAAATCGCTCCAATTAATATTGTTGCTAATAATGTCTTCGTTTCAAATAGTAAAACGACTATGTAGAATATTGCCAAAAACGATATACCCACTCTTAAAATGACAACTCGATCAATTGTTTTAGCTAATCTGCCTGCTATTACGAATGTAAGAGCTTGAAAAAATGCGATCGAAAATTGGTACGAAGCAATTGGTAAATAATTATTTGATTGCTTCCACAAATAAACATTTACAAATGTACTAGATAAAGCTGTCGCTAGAGTAAACAATCCACCGACACTTAGTAAAAGAATTAAATCTTTATTTAAATCTACGTCACCTAATAAAAATTTCCACTTACTCATCATTAACTCTCCTTTGTCTCATGAACTAGTTTTCCGAGTAAATGAAAATTTATCCTTTTTTAAACATAAAAAAAAAACACTACTTAAATAAATTAAGTAGTGTTCATTTTTTATAAATTATTTAGCAGCTTGGTATAATTCTTCTACTTTTTCCCAGTTTACTACATTCCAGAATGCACCAACGTAGTCAGGGCGTTTGTTTTGGTAGTTTAAGTAGTAAGCATGCTCCCATACATCTAAACCTAAGATTGGAGTTTTGCCTTCCATTAAAGGTGAATCTTGGTTAGCTGTGCTAGTCACTTCTAACTCACCATTGTTTACTACTAACCAAGCCCAACCAGAACCGAAACGAGTTAATGCAGCTTGAGTGAAAGCAGCTTTTAACTCATCTAAGCTACCGAATTTAGCGTTAATTGCTTCTGCAACTTCACCAACTGGAGTGCCTGTACCTTCTGGAGTTAATAAAGTCCAGAATAAGCTGTGGTTAGCATGTCCACCACCATTGTTACGTACAGCTGTACGGATACCTTCTGGAAGTGCATCTAAGTTTGAAATTAATTCTTCAATTGAAGAAGCAGCTACTTCTTTACCTTCTAAAGCAGCGTTTAAGTTTGTTACATATGTATTGTGGTGACGAGTGTGGTGAATATTCATTGTTTCTTTATCAAAGTGTGGCTCTAATGCATCATAAGCATAAGGTAATTGTGGTAATTCAAATTTTGACATTTTTTATTTCCTCCCAAAGATAATAGTGAATTTCAATTTAAAGTTATCAAATATACTGAAAGATTTCAATAGTAATGCTTGAGAAAAGGGAAAGAAAGTAAAAAATATTAATTTTTGGAAGAAAATTATTTAAGCGTTGTGGATCAGAAAAGATATAAAATCATCTAAGATTAATTTAGAAATCAAAAACGAAAAAAGTCTTCAACATGATACTTGAAGACTTTTTCACTAATTAAGGAGTAAGAGGGATTCGAACCCCCGCGGGCTGTTACACCCCTGTCGGTTTTCAAGACCGATCCCTTCAGCCGGACTTGGGTATTACTCCATAATAAAATATTGGTAGCGGCGGAGGGAGTCGAACCCACGACCTCACGGGTATGAACCGTACGCTCTAGCCAGCTGAGCTACACCGCCAAACTATTTAAATGGCTCCGCAGGTAGGG
>NZ_NTZO01000222.1 GCF_002559405.1 Bacillus sp. AFS001701
ACTACTGTATATACAGTAGTTTTTTATTTTATATCAACCTTATTGAAAATAGAATAAAACAGTTCGATTTTACAAAAAAACCTACTTAATTTAAAATAGAAGTAAGTGGAGTAGACCTCTAGCAACAAGCTAGAGGTTTTTTTCAAAAATTTATTGTTTATAAACAAAAAGAATAACACGTCAGATCGTAGTCGTATTATATTTAGAGAGAGTCCACAAAACGAAATTACTATGATAAGTTTATTTGTTGCCTAATTTAATATGAAATTGCAAAAGATATGTATAGAATTGATGGTAGCAAAAACTGACTAGAAAAGGAGTGCGGGGAATGAATAAAAAAATATTAATAGTCGATGATGAAAAACCAATTGCTGATATATTGAAGTTTAATTTAGAAAAAGAAGGTTTTGAAATTGTTTGCGCGTATGATGGAGAGGAAGCATTACAAAAAGTAGATGAGTTTCTTCCTGACCTAGTTTTATTAGATATTATGTTACCAATTAGAGATGGTTTAGAAGTTTGTAGAGAAATAAGAAAGAACCATGAAATGCCGATCATTATGATTACAGCAAAAGACTCAGAATTAGATAAAGTACTAGGTTTAGAAATGGGAGCAGATGACTACGTAACTAAACCATTTAGTACACGTGAGTTACTTGCCAGAGTAAAAGCAAATTTACGTAGACACCAAACAGGAACTCCATCTGAAAAAGAGGAGTCAGTTGAAGTTACTATTGGCTCTCTTGTTATCAATCCAAACGCTTATATCGTAACAAAACGTGGCGAGAAGATCGAATTAACTCACCGCGAATTTGAATTACTATATTACTTAGCGAAGCATATCGGACAGGTTATGACGAGAGAACATTTACTTCAAACGGTTTGGGGTTATGACTACTTTGGAGATGTACGAACTGTCGATGTAACAATTCGAAGACTTCGAGAAAAAATTGAGGACAATCCAAGTTATCCACTTTTCATTGTAACAAGAAGGGGAGTAGGATATTACCTGCGTGATCCGGAGCAAGATTAATGGCAGCTTATAATAAAGTTGGTTTATTTAAATCAATTGTATTTAAATTTGTACTTGTTTATATTTTACTCATCTTGGTAGCTATGCAAATTATTAGCGTTTATTTTTCAAGAGAGCTTGAAAAACAACTCGTAAACAGTTTTACAGTTGCGATAAACGAACGTGCTAAACTACTGGCTTATAATATAAAAATAGAGTATGAAAAAAAGAAAACTCTGGACGACCCAGAAGTAAAAGCAAATATCCAAAAAATAGTTTCTGACTTCGGAAAGAATATTGGAATATCAGACGTAAGAGTTATTAACCAAAATAGTGAAGTCATTGCTACCTCGGATTCTAGTAATCGATCTATTGTTGGTAAAAGGACTACTGATATTTTAGTAAAAAGAGCTCTTTTAGTAGGTACTAGAACTGAGAAAGTGTTAATTGATCCTAAAAATGGTCATCGAATGAAAACGATAGTTACCCCAGTAATGGAAGGTGACGAAATTGTTTCAGCCATTTACACAAGTGCTTCAATGGAAAGCACTTATGAAAGAATGGAATTAATTAACCGTATTTTTTCAACTGGTACACTTATAGCAGTCGCGATTACATCCATTTTAGGTATATTGTTGGCTAAAGCAATTACGAAGCCAATCTCTGAAATAAGAAGACAGGCCCAAGAAATGGCGAAAGGAAACTTCTCTCGCAAATTAAAGGCATATAGTGAAGATGAGATTGGTGAATTAACGATATCATTTAATAATCTTTCACGTAATTTACAGCAAGCCAGAGCTTCAACGGATGGAGAAAGAAGAAAGCTTCAATCAGTACTAGAACATATGTCAGATGGGGTTATTGCAACTGACCGTAGAGGGAAAATTATTCTCTTAAACGATCCAGCTGAAACGATGCTTAATGTTTCACGTGAAACAGTATTAAATAAATCAATCTTAGAGGTATTGGGAATCGAAAAGATTAATACTTTAGATGATTTATACGATGAGCCAGATTCAATCATGTTAGATTATAGTAATAATAAGAGACCAATGATTATACGAGCTAGCCTTTCAACTATTCAAAAAGAATCCGGTAAAGTTAACGGTCTAATCGCTGTACTTTATGATGTAACTGAACAGGAAAAAATAGAGCAAGAACGTAGAGATTTTGTCTCCAATGTGTCACATGAATTAAGAACGCCGTTAACAACAATGAGAAGCTATCTAGAAGCATTATCAGATGGAGCTTGGGAGAATAAAGAAATTGCACCTAAGTTTTTACAAGTAACTCAAGATGAAACAGAACGAATGATTAGGCTAGTAAATGACTTATTACAATTATCTAAGTTAGATAGTACAGAATATCGTTTAATGAAAGATTGGGTTAACTTTACAGAGTTATTTAATCGTATAATTGATCGACATGAAATGAGTAAGTCTCAAGAAGTGTCGTTCAAACGCGAGTTCATAAGTAAGACAAGATTTGTATTTATAGATGAAGATAAAATTACACAAGTGTTAGATAATATTATTTCAAATGCACTAAAGTATTCACCAGAGGGTGGGGCTGTAACTTATCGTATTAAGGAGTCTAGAGATCAAATATTAGTTAGTATTACTGACGAAGGTATGGGAATTCCAAAAGAAAATCTATCAAAGATATTTGATCGTTTTTATCGAGTAGATAAAGCTAGATCGAGACAAGTTGGGGGCACTGGCCTAGGGCTTGCTTTGGCAAAAGAAATGATTTACGCGCACGATGGTCATATATGGGCTAAAAGTGAAGAAGGAAAGGGTACAACAGTCTATTTCACACTTCCGGTGGCTGATGACCAAGAGGATGAGTGGGAATGAGAAGAGAACATATAAAATCAGTTATATTAACTACTCTTGTTATAGTAAGCTTAGTTCTTTCGTATAGCTTATGGTCATATCAACCAACATACGATGTACTTCAAAATCAAGACTATGTCCAAAAAGTTTCGATTGGTGCAAAAAGAGACTTTAAGGACATAGTAATTCCGAATTTATTAGTTGTTCATGAATCAAATAAAAATTATGAAACAACTAAACAGAGTAATATATCACCAATTTATAGATCATTGCAGAAATCCGAAATCACAAATTTTGAAAACCTGACAAATAAAACGTCTGAAGTTGCCTACCAATCGATTACCAAAGGAAAAAATAAATTAGAAATTATTTTTCCAACTGTAGTGCCAGTAGAGACATTAGGTAAGGCTCTTAATCTAGATGCAAAACGATTACAAAATGTTTTGTTTGACCGAATAATCATCAATTTATCTACTAAACAGGATTCTTCAGCAAGGATCTATTTTTCAAATGAAGCACAAAATATTCTCTATGGAGCAAGCTTTGATAACTCTTCAATTATTGCTTCAGTTGAAAAGATTAGAGACAATTACGAAAGCTTCACTGAAAGCTTAAGATATAAGTTAGATTCAGGTAAAATAATTTATCTACCTAAAAAACCAATCAAATTAACAACGATGGAGTTTCTTACAACGGATATAGATGTTGATAAATTAAAAGATGCAATATTTAGTGATCCTTCAAATGTCCGAAAAGAAAGTACTGATTCAGGAGATACATTCACAGACGGTACTAGATTAATGTCAGTTTCACCATTAAATCGTTCGATTTCCTTTGTTAACCCGACAACACCTGAAAACAATAATAATCAAAGTCCTAATTTATTAGTCCAAAGAAGTGTTGATTTTATTAATGCTCATGGTGGTTGGACTGATGGATATATTTTGTCTGGTGTTAAACCTGAGAATAATGAAGTTTCATTTAGACTTTTTGTAAATAATTTACCTGTGTATAATAACTCAACAATCACGACGAGCTGGGGAGTAGACGATATAGAAACCTTTAAACGTCCATTGTATAAATTTAGAATCCAGGTGGATAAGAAGGAAAGTGAATTGGAGTTAATGGCTGGTCCTCAAATTATGGAGATCATATCTAATAATAAGTCTATTAATAAATCTCTTATTAAGGATATTAGCTTAGGGTACGAGACGATATTTGATGAAGATAAATCAACAATCAATCAGCCGTACTATAATAGAGCAATCCAGTTAAAACCTGTTTGGATTATAAACTACGATGACACATATAAGAAGATTGATCAAGATTTGCTAAGTAGAACTGGGGTGAATATTGTTGGATTGGAGTAGGATCAAAACAATATTTATTTTAACTTTCTTAGTATTAGATTTATTTTTAGCGATTCAATATTATCAAAAGCGAAGTAGCGATCAGTTTGATACGATGGCAGAATCGAGTATTGAGGAGCAATTAAAGGAAAATGATATCACATATGTGACATTACCTAAAAATTCTTTAAAGGAATCTTATATATCGGGTAATAGTAAGGATTTCTCGAAGAAAACTATTGCTGATAGAAAAGGACAGAATATACAAATCTACAAAGATGTATTACAAAGTCAATTGAAAAAACCAGTTCCAATTACAGAGACAAATAAAATACTCTTCTTAGAAAACTTTGTGAAGGAGTATGTTTGGAATGGTGGTAACTATCGTTATTGTCAAATAGATCCAACGTCAAAAACGATATACTTCTGTCAAACCTATAAAGATCGCCTAATTTATAATATCGAAAGCTCAGTAGTTGAAATAAAATATAACGATAATAATGAGATTTACGGGTACCGCCAAAGATATTTAGAAAACTTAAAAGAAATGATCGATAAAAAGAATGTGCAAGAAGCTTTACCGGCAATTAAAGCCATTGAAAATTTATTTGTGAAAGATGAATTAAAACCGAGTGATCGAATTACAAAAGTTGATTTTGGCTATTATACAGTAATCCCGTTATCGAATGGAGTTAAATTCATAGCACCAGCGTGGCATATAGTTGTCAATGAACAGCAGGATTACTTTGTTAATGCCATTGAGGGACAAATAATTAAGATAGATAAAGAACAATGGAGTGAATAGCGATGAGTCTGCATTTTAGTGTACTTGCAAGCGGAAGTACCGGAAATGCGTTATACGTTGGGACGGAGAAAACTAAGCTTTTAGTTGATACAGGACTAAGCGGTAAAGCGATGGAGTCTTTATTTAAAGAAATCAACAGGGATATAAAAGAAGTTTCCGGCATTCTAGTCACGCATGAGCATAGTGATCATATTAAAGGACTTGGAGTTCTTGCCAGAAGATATCAAATTCCAATTTACGCGAATGAAAAAACATGGAAAGCAATGAACCATTTAATTGGAGAAATTCCAACAGAGCAAAAGTTCATTTTTAACATGGAAACGACGATTCAGTTTGGGGATATTGAAGTTGAATCATTTGGTGTATCACATGATGCTGCTGAACCAATGTTTTACGTATTTCATCATAATGAGAAAAAATTTGTTACAATTACCGATACAGGCTATGTAAGTGACCGAATGAAGGGAATCATTTCCAACGCAGATATGTACATTTTTGAAAGTAACCATGATGTCGAAATGCTACGCATGGGTAGATATCCGTGGAGCATTAAACGCCGTATATTAAGCGATGTTGGTCACGTATCAAATGAGGATGCTGCACTAGCAATGTCAGATGTAATTGGAGATAAAACAAAACGTATTTATCTTGCTCATTTAAGCCAAGATAATAATATGAAAGAGCTTGCCAGAATGTCTGTTACACAAACATTAGAGGGAAAAGGATTTGAAGTTGGGATGCAATTTGAAATTCATGATACGGACCCTCAAAAACCAACAGATATAGTGTATGTATAAAACAGAGCGCATACTGAAGGGGAGAGTTTACTTTCTCCTCTTTTTTTTGTGCTAAAAAAAGGAGCTGTGTATAAGTGGAAAAAATAATTTTAAGCTGTGACGAGCATATAGAATGGGCTCTTGATGATTTTGTGGATAAGTATAGTGAAACACCTCTGTTGAATAAAGTCGAAAAATCGCATAATATATCCACAACCTGTGAATATTGTCAAAATGATGCCATATATATTGTATCGAACATAGATTCCCCCACTAAATGTGGATAGAAATTGTGGGTATGTGGATAACTTTTGTGTATAACTTGTTCGTAAAGTGAGGATATAGTGTGAATATCTCAATTATCAGTGTTGGAAAGTTAAAAGAGAAGTATTTAAAGATGGGGATTGATGAATACATAAAACGATTATCTAGTTATGCCAAAATGGATATAATCGAAGTCCCAGATGAAAAAGCACCAGAGAATTTAAGCGATGCAGACATGCTAATTGTAAAGGAAAAAGAAGGCGAAAGAATTTTAAGTAAAGTAGCAGAAGATGCTTATGTAATTGCATTAGCAATTAAGGGGAAGGAACATACGTCTGAATCACTAGCAAAAAAAATAGATCAACTTGCCACATATGGCAACAGCAAAGTAGCATTTGTGATTGGTGGGTCATTAGGTCTAAGTGATGCTGTGATGAAAAGAGCGGATGATACATTGTCATTTTCAAAAATGACTTTTCCACATCAATTAATGAAGTTGGTTTTAGTTGAGCAAATCTATCGTTCGTTTAGAATTAATAGGAATGAACCTTATCATAAATAATTGAGATCTTTTTTTAGAAGAATAATCTTAATAGATGTAAAATTAATATCGGATATGGGATTTTAAGAAGAAGTGTTAGTTGTAAATGTTAACTTAGATAAGATAGCGAATACTTTCAGTGTGACGGAATTCCAGAGAAGGGTTCTTCGCTTAGCCTCTAGAGTCGTCCCTAAAAAAGTGAGAGATATTGATGTTCTTAATAAATTAGCCTTCTTCCTTACAATTCCGTTTTTTATCGTGGCATTAGTGCTAATTTTCGTTAAACATATTAAAAATAAAACATTGTTAAAACATACATTAATCTATCTTTTATTAAGTAAGTTGGTTATTTTTATTAAAAACGTCTATAATAGCGGCAGTAATGGCGTTAAAACGGTACTACTTGTTATTGGTTATCCAATCGCAATTGCGATAACATTTTTTATATTCCCAATCACGATTGGCGTTGCGGCATGGTTTACGTATAAACAAGTAAAAAAATTCAATGCCATTAAAGAAGGGGTCGAGCAAATAAAAGCAGGCGATTTCCATCACCGTATAGTGGTAGATGGGAAAGGTGAGTTTGCAAGTCTTTCTAATAATATAAATACTATTACAGATGGTTTGAAAACAGCTGTTAATCGTGAATTAAAGAGTGAGAGGATGAAAACGGAGCTGATCACTAACGTATCGCATGATATTAGGACACCACTGACTTCGATCATTACGTATGTTGATTTATTGAAAAAGGAAAAGGACCCTATTAAAGTACAAGAATATGTAGAGGTTTTGGATCAAAAATCGCAAAGATTAAAGCTATTAACTGATGATTTATTTGAAGCAGCAAAAGCATCAAGTGGGACGATTCCTGTTCATCTTGAACGTATAGATATTTTATCGCTATTAACCCAGGGCTTAGGTGAAGTAAATGCAAAAGTAGAGGCTTTAGATTTAACATTTAAAATAAACCATCCCCAAAATAAACTCTATGTTGCAGCAGATGGAAAACTATTATGGAGATCTGTAGAGAATCTACTATCTAATATTTTCAAATATGCTCTAAGAGGATCAAGAGTATATATTGATATAGAAGATATGGGGAATGATATACTTCTTACTTTCAAAAACATTTCAGCTTATGAATTAAATATTTCGGCTGATGAACTAATGGAACGATTCAAAAGAGGCGATGAATCGAGAAATAGCCAAGGGAGCGGGTTAGGTCTTTCAATAGCGAAAAGTCTAATTGAAATTCAAAAAGGACAGTTTTCAATTCAAGTAGACGGTGATTTATTTAAGGCAATGATTCGATTACCTAAACATAGCAGTTTAATTTCTTAATATAAATAAATCAGATTTAGCACTCTTTTTCAAATAGGGGTGCTTTTTTTTATGAGACAAAACGATTCATGCAGAAACCTAACAAAACAAAGTATACTTAGAATGGATGAATAGAAAGACAAATTAAATTAGGGGGGATTTATAGATTGAGGGGAAAAGTAAAAAGAATACTGATATTGTTATTAACAAATCCGATTTTCTTAATTGGATACTGGGTTTTTGGACTAAAGTTAGCTTCAATATGCAAGTATGGAAGGATCGATAAAAATCTACCTATTTTATTAGTAAGCGTAGCCTTATTAATATTGGTCATTTTATTTACCATTATAAAAGTTATAAAAAGCAGCGAGCATAAACCGAATAAACCGAATAAACTTACAAACTTAAAAGCATGGAAATTTATTTCTATTGTTTTGTTTGTTGCAATTACATTATTCTACGGTGCAAACATATATAAAAGTGCGACAAACTTTGGCGGTAAACTAGCGTGGTATATAGAACGGCTAAAGAATCAAAGATCAATTAAATTTGAGCATAATAATATATTTCAATATGGAGTAGAGGGCATTTTTGAAGATATAAATAATAAGCATACATTGCCCAAAAAACTATATATGGAAAATAATTTTTCCCTTAAATTTAATTCAGATGGAACAATTACATCCCTTGATACATTTGTGTATGGGAAGAATGACAATGGAAAAGAAGAAAGCTTTCTAATAACTTATAATAAAAATAAGTCAGAAAATATTACATTATATTTACACGGGTATGCCGCTCCTAATTATAATGACGACAAACTGTTAGAACCTTTAATTGAAACCGCTAATGTGATTCCAATTAAAAAAGCAGTTAGCAAATGGAATGAAAATCAGTATGGATTGATCTATTACGGTAAAAGAAATTGGGGATACAATACAAATGGAATCATTAATATTGATAAGAATGGAAGAGAATATAGTCCGGAAACAGCAAGTACTGAAATAATTGGCTATACTGTATCATTATTTGTCCCTGGAATGGATAAAGAAATTACACCTGCTAGATATAACTTAATAGGTGATCCAAATTGGAGTAAACCATCTACTACTCCAAATCAAGCTACTTCAGATGAGAAGAAATACGAGCAAACTAATACCAAGGAACAGTTTTTTCTATCTAAAGAAGTTGGTTATAAACTAAATGTTGCAGATAAAGCATTAGGAAGCACATTTTATTCATTAAGCAAAACTACTGATGGCGGAAATACATGGACTATCATAAATAATGATCCATACAGCGGAACAGTTGGTGGTGCTTCAGGAATCGTTTTTTTGAATGACAAACTCGGATTTTTAGGAGCAGTTAATCCTTCCGGTAATGAAGGCGCCTTATACCGCACAGACGACGGGGGCAAAACTTTCAAAAAAATAAACTATACACCACACGAAGTAAAGTTGAATAATGAACAGACTATAAAACCCTTTGATACACCAAGTATGCCATATATGATGGGAGGCGTTTTAAGTATGTTGGCTGGTCAAGGTTCAGATGGGGATTATAACGGGAATAGTAGCGAACTTTATCAATCAAATGATAAAGGACAAACATGGAAATTTGTCCAGGAAATTAAAAAATAGATCGGATTAGAATGTAGAAAGATCTCTCAAAAAATTGAGAGATCATTTTTTATGTTCTTAACTTGCGAGTAGAGATAGCATCATAAGGGAAAAAACTGAAAAGGATAAATAATTAATAATTTAATCCAAAAATTGTAAATCTATAAAATTTGTAGAATGGCAA
>NZ_NTZO01000017.1 GCF_002559405.1 Bacillus sp. AFS001701
TAAAGAAGTCTTACATAAATTAATCAATATCTCTAACCATATTGAACGTTCACGTTTTGTTTGTGACGTAATTTGTCATTTAAATGATATGGAGATTGGAAATTTTGTAAGAAAATCTAATAAAAAAATAATTGTAGTATAACAGGAGGAAATAACATGAGTATAAATGTAAAACAATCTGTCGAGCAGTTCAGTTTAAATAGTAAAGAGTATTATGAAAACAGATACGAATTATATGAAAGATTACGAAATGATGCACCTGTTTTTTGGCATGAAGAAATGCAATCCTGGTTTATAACTAGGTACGAGGATGTGTCCAAGAATTTACTTGGAGATAAATTTATTTCAAGTAATGTAATTCCGAATAAAATGAGTAATCTCGCTGAAGGAGAAGATCAACATTTTAAAGATATAATCGATATCATTAAGACTTGGATGGTCTATAATGATCGACCAGTTCATTCACAATTAAAAGGTTATATGAACAGAGCCTTTTTAGTTAATGAAATCGATCTTATTGCTCCGGAAATTCAGAAAATTGTTTCTTCAATTGTTGATAAAGTACTTGAAAAAAACATAAGTTCATTTGACTTTGTAAAAGAGATCGCACACCCTATTCCTGCGATGGTACTTTGTAAAATGTTAGGAATTCCTGGTGAAGAAGTTTACAGATTCATTAAGTGGTCTGATGATATCGCATTATTTATGCAAGATTTCGTTGTGTCTCATGTTCCTAGTAAAGAAATTAGTGAACAAGTTAGAGGAAGTGTAAGAGAAATTTGGACATACCTTTCAGATGCGATTGCGGAAAGACGAAAAGAAAAGAAAAATGATTTATTAAGTAGGTTAATATCTGAGACTCCTGGAGAAGATGGCGAACTTACTGATGATCAATTAATTGCTCAAACAATGCATTTAATTTTCGGTGGACATAAAATTCCTCAATTTGTGTTAAGTAATACATTACATCTTCTATTTAAGAATCAAGATGTTCTAGAAATGCTTAAAAATGATATGTCTCTTCTTCCAAAAGTATTAGATGAAACAATGCGACTAGAAGGACCAATCCAATATATTGTTAGACATGCTTCAAATGATATCGAATTACACGGACAGCAAATCAAGAAAAATGATTCAGTTTATTTCTTCTTAGCTTCTGCTGGGCGAGACGAGCGAGTATTTGCAAATCCTGACAAAATGGATATAAGTAGAACAGGTTTCCGTCATGTAGCTTTCGGCGGAGGTTATCATACTTGTATTGCTGCTGCTTTTGCTCGTGTAGAGATCATGGAAATTCTTAAGGAAGTAATAACTCGTTTTCCAACAATCGATTCATTATATGATTTAGAAAATCCAGAGTGGACTGCAAACCCTACTTTCACTGGAATGATTCATATGCAAGTAAAAATCTAGTATTACTGGTGTATTTAATAGGAATAGTATCAGACTGCCCGCCAAACGCTCGCTTACTTCGCCTGTCTGATAATCAAGTTTTTAAGGCTATGTTACACACTGATAGGAATAGAAAAAAATTCTATTCCTATTTTTTCTAAGTTAGAGGTGATTAAAATTGAATAATTGCGTGATTCATAATACTACCATTTTAGTCGTTCACGAAATTTATGGAATTAACAAACACATAAAAGATATTTGCGACAGTTTAAATAAATTAGGATTTACAGTTGTATGTCCAAATTTATTAGGTAATTCAGAGAACTATTGCTATAAAGATGAAAACAAAGCTTATAAGAATTTTGTTCATGAAATTGGGTTTGAGTTAGCTACTAATAAAATTATAACTCTTGCAAAAGAACTTCGAACTAAGTGTGTTAATTTGTATATTTTGGGTTTTAGTGTAGGGGCAACGATTGCATGGTTAGGCAGTAAATATGATGGATTATTTGATGGAGTAATTGGATTTTATGGGTCAAGGATTAGGGACTACTTAGAGGTTAGTCCAAAATGTGAGACCCTACTAATTTTCCCAACGAAAGAAAAATCATTTGATCCTGAAATTGTCATAACCGAATTGAATACAAAAGATAAGATTCAAATCATTAAAGTAGAAGGTAGTCATGGTTTTACCGATCAATCAACTTCTAATTATGATCAGTATGCTACTGAATATTGTTTTCAAAAAATGTATGATTTTATTATGAAACAAAATAATAATTTTTCCGAAACAGGAGGAATCAAATGACCGATCAAAGATGGATGTCTTTACAGTTTTTTGGGTTTTTCTTCACTTTCGGAATTTTTGTGCCTTATTGGTCTGCTTGGCTAACAACAAGTAAAGGTTTTACAGCTGATGAAGCTGGACTAATCATTGCTTTAGGATTAATTACAAGGTCAATAACAACCTTTTTTATTTTTCCATTTATAAGTAGATACTTAAATTTAGCAAGATTAAATCAATTAGTTTCCTTAACTTCTGTTACACTATTAATTATTTTAATCCCGTTTAATAGTTTAATTGCAGTAGCTTTCATTACAGTTTTATTAAGCCTAGTTTATCCAATGCCATTAGCAATGTATGAGTCTATGGCATCTATTCTTATGAGGGAAAGCAAAATAGAGTATGGAAAAAGTAGATCATATGGTTCGATTGGCTATATTATTTCTCTATCATTAACTGGAATACTCATATCTTTAAAAAGTGAAAATGTAGTTATTTACCTTTTAATTTTTGGATGTATTCTACTTTCTTTCATTACATCCATTAAAGCTCCTATACCTTTAAAAACAAAAAAAGCATCAAATAAAGTGCCATTTTTTAAGTTATTTAAATCAAAAGCATTTTTAATAGTATTAGCGATCTGCGTCACCCTTCAAGCTGCACATGCTGCATATTATAGTTATGCTGTTCTTTTTTTGAAAAATATTGGGGTAAAAACAAGTTTTACAGGATTCATCTTAATCATTGCAGTAATATCAGAGATTGCTTTCTTCTATATATCAGACTCTCTATTTAAAAAACGATCTGTTCCAGTGTTATTACTGTTTAGTGTAAGTGCTTCCATATTAAGATGGGTATTGATTTTTTCTTTTAACAGCATTTCAGTTTTTGTATTGTCTCAATTTTTACATTCTATTACTTTTGGGCTTACTCAATTTGCCTTTGTAAAATACTTAGATGAAAACATTGAAAACAAGTACTTCCCCTTTGCTCATGGAATTTATGCAGCTCTAGGTTTAAGTTTAGGTAGCGGTATTTTAACATTAGTAAGTGGTTACCTCTACTCTATATCTCCATCTTTTGCTTTTTTAGGTATGGCATTGGTCTGTATCCCCTGTTTAGGATTGTGTTACTTTTTGAAATTAACATTAGGGGATCAAAATAACTTAACAGGAGAGATAAGTGAAAATGTTACTAGTAAAAGAAAAAGTGTATAGTACTAACAAGTGTGTAAAAACTGAAGAAACAATTCATACAGAAGTAATTCAAATGAATGAAGAAAAAGTGATTAAGTTGAAATTTTTAAGTTCAAATTCTCCTAGAAATCAAGGTGTCGGATTCATATCGGAAAATGGAATATCAATCAACGATGCCCCAAAACAAAAAACAGTCATTATTTGGAGAAGTGAAATTCAATCCGAACTGATCTTAAAATGCTCTAGCGGCTTTTTAAATGTTTTTAATGTGTGGGAAGAAGAACGAATGGTGGGATTCCATGATTTTCAGTCTGGTATGAGAATCAAAAAGGAGAAAGATATCATGTTCTACAGTTGTAATGATGCTTATGCGAATGGTAATTTTACCTCTCTAGTATTCTCACTTCAAATACTATCCGATTAAAACAAGCAAAAAAGCAGAGTTGAATTTTTCAACTCTGCTTTTTACTAAAATCTTATACTTTCTTTTCCTTAATCCAATCCTTCCCTTGTGTCTATTTTTGGAAAGAATAGGAAAAACTAAATTTAGATTCGATATAGTAAACTTTTGTTCAATCTAGAAAGTAGGTATTAAAACATGACTGAAGAGTTTTTTGCTAATTATGAAAAATTTGTTGTTCCACCTTTATATCAATATACAGGTGAGAAACGAAAATTTAATCCTAAAGACTATGCATCATATTACATCTTAACTGTCTCATTATATGACTCTCTTATTTCAAATTGGAACGATGCGGCTAAATATAAAATTGACGTCCGAAACTGTATAGATCACGTATTAAATGATTTTAATGAAAAAAAAGGTGGTAAATATCATCTTCAATTACTTGAATTTGAAAGTGATAAATCCTATTTTGTCATTGCTTTGTCTATAAAAAATAAAATTGAAAAAGAAAAAATCAATGGAATTATTTCAAAGTATATTGAACAACTTGTATCAAACTCTTTTTATATTGGACAGAGCTGGTACTGGCTAATTGGTCAAAAAGGGAAAAGAGACCGAAAACTCTTCAATATATCAATAAAGGAATACATGCACTAATATTATTCGGCTTTATATTTTTCTTTTATTTAATAAAAGGATTTTATTGATATAATTTTATCTAACCAATTCCTATTCTTACTATTAAAATTATTATCCTCCGCTCTTAAAATTCCCCTTCTAAACAAGCTTTAATAAAGCTACCTAATCGTTCTTTATATAGAACGCACGAATCCTTGTATTTTAAAGATGTTCTAATCATCTGTACCGAATACTTCACAAGCTTCTTTACTATTTCCACTAAAAGAAAAATAAGCCAATCAACTAATCGGCTCATTTCTAAAACTTCTGTCAGCTCATGTAAGTTAATTTAGTCCCTTAAACCCATACTTCTCTAATATCTTTATTGACTCATCATTTTGAAGGTATTCATAGAATTTTTTAGCTTCTTTAGGTTGCTTGCTATTCTTTATTACGCCTAACGGATAAATAATTGGATCATGTGTATTTTCAGCTGCTGTTGCTACAATCTTAACTTTTGTCGATGTGAGCGCATCTGTTTTATATACAATCCCTGCGTCCACATTATTTGTTTCAACATAAGAAAGTACTTGTCTAACATCCTTACCATATACTACTTTTCCTTCAATTGCTTTCCAAACATTTAAATTTTCCAATGTTTCTTTACCATATTGTCCTGCTGGCACCGCTTCTGGCGTACCGATTGAAATTTTATCTGCTTTTGTAAGATCCTCAAAAGAGTTAATTTCTTTTTTTGTATCTTTTGGTACAACTAATACCAGTTTATTCCCAACTACATCTTTACCTTGGTTCTTATCAATTAGACCATCTTGTACTAAATTATTAAATTTGTCCTCTGCAGCCGAGAAGAAAAGATCCACTGGTGCTCCTTGCGAAATTTGTTGTTGTAATGCTCCGGATGCTCCAAAGTTAAAGTTTATTTTCACATTAGGATTTGCCTTTTCAAAGTTTGCTTTAATATCATTTAGTGCCTCCTGTAAACTAGCAGCTGCTGAGATAGTTAATTCTACATTCTTTTGAACTGCTTCTTGTTTCTTGCCTACAGACTTAGTAGCTTGTTCATTTGTCGAACAACCAGATACTGCTAGTCCTAATATCATCATTATCGATAAAAATAAAGAATAAAGTCTTTTCATTATTCATCTGCCTTCCTTTTTAAAATATAACTAGTTATATCTAATTATATTTAGT
>NZ_NTZO01000223.1 GCF_002559405.1 Bacillus sp. AFS001701
AGAAAGGATGAGTTTATGAATATATTTAAACAATTTTGGTTTAGTTTATACTCTCCAAAAACAATATCAAGATATAGACTCCAAAAAATCGGTAAAACAATCTTTTTTCTTTTCCTACTAGCAATTTTATATACTCTTCCGGGTTTCTTTTCATTTGAAAAAAATGTGAAGCTTCAGGTGAACAATGTTTCTGATTTGCTTAAAGACAATATTCAGTCAATTTCTTTAAACAAAGGAGCTATATCAATTAACGATAATACGCCGTTCGAACGAAATATCGGCGAATATAAATATGCTTTTTATCCAAATGAAACAGTTATACCTTCAAAATTAAAAAATGAACAATTTGCTGTTGTTGTTTTAAAAAATAGAGTAATTATTAAAAATGATAAAGGCGAGCAAGATTACCCTTACCCTTCATTAAAATCTACAAAAATAAACAAAGCAGACGTTTCAAAATTTATTAAAAATATAAAAGAAGCTCTTCCAGTATTTTTAATCGCATTATTTTTCCTATTTTATTTAGGATCTTGTATCTTCATATTTATAGTTGCTACATTATTAGCGTTTTTAACAGCTTTATTTAAGTCAACTAAGAACTTACCTTTTAGACAACGCTTTGCAATGGTTTCGTATAGCTTAACATTGCCTACTGTTATCTATTTATTGCTAGGATTATTGAAAATCAATATTCCATTCCAAACTTTAATTTTTATTTTAATAACAGTTGTTATGTACACATTAACAATTAAAAATTTACCTTCTAAAAAATAATGTTTGCTGAAGTGTGTTTCACACTTCTTTTTTTTTGCTAAAATATTTATTAGTCCAAGCTCCTAGTAGGAATATTCGTTGTGGACAAGCATATAGTCTACAAAAGGAGTGATTATTAATGAAAAAAATAGCTTTTTTACTAGGTTCTTTATTGCTTGCATATATAATATTCTTTGACCTACAAGTAGGGACGATCCCAACTAAACATATTGCTACAGTGGCAAAAGCAACAAAATCAGAAACAAAAGAAACCTCACTTCCAAAATATGAAAAAATTCAAGTTAAAAACGGTGACACTGTATTAGGAATTATCGAAAACCTTAACCCTGATTTTAACCAGCCAATTAGCCAAATTACAAAAGATTTTAGTGCATTAAACAATGGACTTTCGCCTACTAAAATTCAAAGTGGAAAATCCTATAAATTCCCAATTTACTCTTCACAAAAATAAAATTTGTGTTATATTTCTTTAGTACCAGTTGATAAAATGAGTAATCATGAAGAAAATATGATAATGTAGATTAATACAAAATAGAAATAAAGTTATTTTTGAAGGAGCGAGTTACTCGTGAACGAAATTACACATAGAAGTAAAACACGTGCAGTTAAAGTAGGTAATGTAGTTGTTGGTGGAGCAAATGAAATTTCAATCCAAAGTATGACAACGACAAAAACACACGATGTTGAAGCAACAGTTGCAGAAATTAAACGACTTGAAGAAGCTGGATGTCAGATTGTTCGAGTTGCAGTACCAGACGAAAGAGCTGCAAATGCAATCGCTGATATTAAAAAACAAATTAACATACCACTTGTTGCAGATATACACTTTGATTATAAATTAGCCTTAAAAGCAATTGAAGGCGGAGTAGATAAAATAAGAATTAATCCAGGGAATATCGGTCGTAAAGAAAAAGTTGAAGCAGTAGTAAATGCTGCTAAAGCTAAAGGAATTCCGATTCGTATCGGTGTTAATGCTGGTTCATTAGAAAAACGAATCTTGGAGAAATATGGTTACCCAACTGCTGATGGAATGGTTGAAAGTGCATTGCATCATATTAAAATCCTTGAAGATTTAGATTTCCATGACATCATCGTTTCGATGAAAGCATCAGATGTAAACCTAGCAATTGAGGCATATGAAAAAGCTTCAAAAGCATTCAATTATCCTTTACATTTAGGTATTACTGAATCAGGTACATTATTTGCTGGTACAGTTAAGAGTGCCGCAGGTTTAGGTGCAATCATTAGTAAAGGGATCGGAAATACAATGCGTATCTCATTAAGCGCAGATCCAGTTGAAGAAGTAAAAGTTGCAAGAGAATTACTTAAATCTTTCGGTTTATCTTCAAATGCTGCAACTTTAATTTCTTGCCCAACATGTGGTCGAATCGAAATTGACCTAATTAGTATTGCGAATGATGTTGAAGAGTATATCTCAACATTAAAAGTACCAATTAAGGTTGCCGTACTTGGATGTGCAGTAAACGGTCCTGGTGAAGCACGCGAAGCAGACATCGGTATTGCTGGAGCTCGTGGTGAAGGATTACTATTCCGTCACGGGGAAATCGTACGTAAAGTACCTGAAGCAACAATGGTTGAAGAACTAAAACGCGAAATCGACATCATTGCCAAAGAAAAGCTAGCTGAACTAGAAGCAGCAAAAGGTTAAACATAACAAAAAGGTTAAGGACACTGTTCCTTAACCTTTTTTATTATTTTCCTATCTTGTCAAATCGAATAATCTTGAGGAATGAATACCTTCAATTCATTAGGACGGACAAATACCCTTTCTCCAAGTTGAATATTTAGTTCGTAAAATAATTCGTTCATGAGTTCAATTTCAACATAATCATTCGTATCTTCCCGTAGAACTTCCACATATACGATAGGTCCTACAGCATGAATATGGGTTACGATTGCACTGATCGAAGTTTGATTTGTTTCAAATTTTTCGATAGTAATTTGATGAGGACGAACATAACCAGTAACCTCTTTATGTTCTTTATGTTCTTGTTCAACTAATTCTGGTAATGGGATTTCTAACCCCCCACTTATTAAGCTTCCCTTATTGATCCTTCCATGAAATAAATTTACTTTGCCAAGAAAATCATAAACAAACGGACTTGCTGGCGTATGGTAAACTTCTTCAGGTGTTCCGATTTGTTCAATTGTTCCACCATTCATAATGACAACTCGATCTGCAACTTCAAGTGCTTCCTCTTGATCATGCGTTACAAATATACTCGTAATATGAATTTCATCATGGAGTTTACGCAACCATCTTCTTAAATCCTTTCGAACTTTTGCATCTAATGCCCCAAATGGTTCATCTAATAATAATACACTTGGTTCAACAGCTAATGCTCTTGCTAATGCAACACGTTGTCTTTGTCCACCAGATAATTGAGAAGGAAATCGATTTGCAAAGCTTTCTAATTTTACTAAAGATAGTAATTCCATCACTTTCTCTTTAATTTTTCTTTTTAATGGACGTATAGCTCTTGGTCTAACCTTCAAACCAAAAGCAATATTTTCAAAAACAGTCATGTGCTGAAATAATGCATAATGCTGGAATACAAATCCTACATTTCTTTCTTTTACCTGCACATTTGCTACATCCTGATCTTCAAAAAATATTTCACCCAAATCTGGATTTTCTAAACCGGCAATTATTCGCAGCAATGTTGTTTTACCCGATCCGGATGGACCTAATAAAGCAACCAATTCCCCTTTTTTTATATTTAAATCAATTCCTTTTAAGGCAGTTTCATTTTCATAACTTTTTATTACATTTGAAACTTTAATTGACATACAATCCTCTCCTATTGTTTCTCTTCCTTTAGAACTTTCCATTCAATTATATTTTTAATAACTAATGTCAGAATCGCAAAAATGGACATGAGTGACGCAACTGTATATGCTTGTGGAAATTGGTACTCATTATATAAATTTTCAATATGAAGCGGCATTGTAATTGTTTCTCCACGAATATGTCCAGATACAACTGATACAGCACCAAATTCTCCAACAGCTCTTGCGTTGCATAATATAACGCCATACAAAAGTCCCCATTTAATTTTCGGAAGTGTCACCTTCCAAAAAATATGCCATCCGTTCGCACCCAAGGTTAGTGCAGCCTCCTCTTCAGCACTCCCTGTAGCCTGCATAACCGCAATTAATTCTTTCGCTACAAAAGGCAAAGTGACAAAAATTGTTGCTAGAACAATTCCTGGGGTTGAAAAAATGATTTTTAAATTATGTTCCTTTAACCAACCTCCAAAAATCCCATTATTCGGACTAAATAATAGAACAAATAAAAATCCTGCTACAACTGGCGACACTGCAAAAGGAAGTTCAATTAACGTTACTAATATATTTTTTCCTTTAAAATTAAATTTCGTTGTAGCCCATGCAATTGAAACGCCAAAAATCGCATTAAGTGGTAACGTAATAATCGTCACCAAAAACGTCAATTTAATTGCTGCTAAAGTCTCATCATTTACAATCGCTTCTTTATAAACTCCAAAACCATCTTGTAAAGCTTTTATAAAAATTGAAACTAATGGAAGGAATAAAAATAGCGCTAAAAAAAGTATGACAATACTAATTAAAATGATTGGAAACGTATTACCGTTTAATTTTGCTTTTTTCTCGGTACTAGCATTCACTTCTATTTTTCTCTCTACCTTCAATTCTCTTTCCATTCTTAACTCTTACCCCCTTGAACAAAAGCACGATTTGCGTATCTTTGAAAAATACTAATAATCAATAAGAGTAAGAAAGAAGTTACTAATAACACAACTGCAAGTGCGGTTGCACCCGAGTAATCATATTGCTCCAATTTTGTCATAATTAACAATGGTGTAATTTCAGTCTTCATTGGCATATTTCCCGAAATAAACACGACAGACCCATACTCACCTAATGATCTTGCGAATGCTAAAGAAAATCCAGTCAATAATGCTGGTAAAATCCCTGGAAAAATCACCTTCCAAAAAATTTGAAAACGGCTTGCCCCTAGACTTGCCGCTGCTTCCTCGACATCTTTTTGAAAATTTTCAAGAACAGGTTGAACCATTCTAACTACAAATGGTAACCCGATAAATGTAAGAGCTATAATAATCCCGAGTGGTGTATAAGCAATTTTGAAAGAGAAAAATCTTCCAACCCAACCATCAGGAGAATACAATGTTGTTAAAGTAATACCAGCAACTGCAGTCGGTAATGCAAAAGGTAAATCAATGAATGCATCTACAATTCGTTTACCAGGAAAACGATAACGTACAAGCACCCAAGCTACTAATAAACCAAAAACAGCGTTAATTATCGCAGCAATAAAGGCAGTTCCAAAACTTACTTTATAAGACATTAGTACTCTATGTTCACTAACAATTTTAATAAATTTTGACCATCCTATATCGAAAGAATGTAAGAACAGCATCGATACCGGAAGAAAAATAAAAAAACTTATATATAATATTGAAAATCCAAAGGTTAATCCAAATCCAGGTAGGATTCTTTTCCGCTTCTTAAACAAATTATGTCAATCCTCCTTAAAATAAAAATCAAATAAAGAAGACTTGGCTTAAGCGCTAACAAAACGCCCAATAAAGTCCAATGTCCTCCTTATTTTCCAATTAGGTATTATTGATAAATTTGGTCAAATACTCCACTATCATCAAAATGCTTTGATTGAGCTTTACTCCATCCTCCGAAATCATCAATTGTTAACAATGGCAGGCTAGGATATTGTTCACTATATTTAGCGAGAATCTCTTTATCTCTCGGACGATAATAATTTTCAGCAATGATTTTTTGACCTTCTTTACTATATAGATAAGATAAGTAGGCCTTTGCCACTTCTTCAGTTTTCTTTTCCTTCACATTTTTATCAACAACCGCAACAGGTGGCTCAGCTAGAATACTTATCGAAGGATATACAATTTTATATTTCCCCTCACCTAATTCCTTCACTGAAAGTAATGCTTCGTTTTCCCATGCTATTAATACATCGCCAATTCCTTTTTCAACAAACGTAGTTGTTGAACCACGTGCACCAGTATCTAATACTGGGACGTTTTTATATAATTTCTTCATAAATGCTTTTACTTTTTTCTCATCACCATTATATTTTTTATCTGCATAGCCCCAAGCAGCTAAATAATTCCATCTTGCGCCACCCGAAGTTTTTGGATTTGGAGTAATTACTTGAACTCCTTTTTTCGTTAAATCATCCCAATCCTTAATATTTTTCGGATTTCCTTTCCTTACTAAAAAAACAATCGTTGATGTATAAGGAGTTGAATTGTATTTAAATTCTTTTTGCCAATTAGGGGATATTAGTTGTGCCTTTTCATTGATCGAGTCAATATCATATCCAAGAGCCAGTGTAACTACATCAGCATCTAAACCGTCGATTACTGCCCTAGCTTGTTTTCCAGAGCCACCATGAGACTGTTTAATTGTTACAGTTTGGTTATGTTCTTTTTCCCAATATTTACTGAAAGCTTTATTATAATTTTCATATAATTCACGAGTTGGATCATAAGAAACATTTAACAATTCCACATTTTTATTTGCTGCTTCAGTATTAGTAGCCTTCGATTTATCATCTTTCAAGGTCGCATACAACACTCCCGAAACTGCTAATACAACAACTACCGAGCTAATAATCCATTTCTTTGCCCCCACAATGATCTGCCCCTCTCAATTTCAATTTTCCGATTTTTATTTGTACCCATCTCTACACTTCAACACATTAAAATCTCCCCTTTAAGGCACAAATGTAAAGAAAACTTGTCTATTGCCTAGCCTATTAGGCGAAGGCAAAGACGTAGTTGCACTTATACTTTATTCTATAATTGGCAGTTACACCGAGTACCCTTCACCCCGCCAATTTATCCTTTTTAAAGTGCAAAAAGACCCTTAACTAATGAAAATAGTTAAGGGCCTTTGGTCTTCCAATCAGCCATATTGATTTTTTATATAAGCTTAATAATAAACACACTATTCCTATGTGTCAACTATGATTTTAGAAAATTTTAAATTATTTTCCTTATTATTCACTTTTTATACAATCCTCATTGTATACTCATTATATTTACTATTTACATTTAATTTTGTGGAGGATTTCATGCTAATCGAGTTATATTTTAAACACATCCGTTTAAATAAAACCCAAACAATTTCATATTCCTCATTAAAACAAATTCATAAGCACCATTTACTATCAATACCATTTGAAAATATCGATATTATTTCTCAAATACCGCTCTCAATGAATCCTTCTGAAATTATGAAAAAAATAGCTACAGGTAAGCGTGGTGGGATTTGTTTTGAAACGAATTCATTACTTTTTTCGGTCCTACAAGAATTAGGTTTCAATGTATCTTTTATTTCAACTAAATTTTGGAATGAAGAAAAACAGTGTTGGAATCCCGAATTCTCACATTTATCTATATTAGTAAAAATTGACGATCAAAACTATCTCGCAGACGTAGGAATTGGTGGCGGTTTTTTAGAACCTCTCTTGCTTCGTGACCATTATGAATACTCAGATCCAAATGGATCCTATCGAATGATCGAACAAGACAATTCGAATTTCATCCTTCAAAAATTCAATGGAACTTGGAAGGATTTACTATTCATTTCAATTATTCCAAAACAGCTCCAACAATTCGAAGAACAATTTCATTACTTCCAAACTAGTAATGAAACAATTTTCACCCAATATAAAATCGTCAACTTATTAACGAAAGAAGGAAGAATTTCATTATCAGATCACCAATTAAAAGTAACCAAAAATCATAGAATCAGTCTAACTGAAATAAAAAGTCAAGATGAGTGGCAATCAATTTTTAATAATCTATTTAATCAAAAAGCAGAAATAAAAGGTTAAACAATTTTGCCATCCCCTGAACATTTTTACTCCTCAAACTTTTAATAAATTAGTTAATTTTGCACAAATTAACTGTAATCGAAGTGAAGGGAGCAAATAAATTGAAAAATCGCGAAAAGCAAAACAGCATTATAAGAGAAAGAAGAGAAGATGAAATAAATAAAATAAATCAGAGCAAACAAAATAACCAACCACTTCCTCAGCCAAAGGATATTGAAGAAATAGAATACTAAAAAAATAAACCTTCTATATTAGAAGGTTTTATTTTCACGTTGTTGAAAAACAACCTTGTCAATCAATTACCAAATTTTCGTGAATTGAGTATAGTGAGGTTGATTT
>NZ_NTZO01000224.1 GCF_002559405.1 Bacillus sp. AFS001701
AATAATGATAGTTTCATAATAAAGAAATTGGTTAAAAAATCTGAAAAGTAAATAGTAAACCCGACTGTATAGAATTTATTCTATACAGTTTTTTTATATATACCGTAATAAATTTATACAGTTTGTTACAGTTTTTACATTTTATTGACAATTGTTAAAATCATTGTTAATTTCTTTAATGGGATACTTTACCAATAAATAGTAAAAATTAGGAGAGGAAATAATGATTACAAAAGAACTTAGTTTAGAAGTTGTAACAGATACGGTATTAAATATTCTTAAGGAAGAGGCTTGTTTAGATAGCATTAATGTTAATGACACACTTAAGAACTTAGATATTGATTCACTTACATTCGCAGAAGTACTTTCTAATCTTGAAGATACACTAGATGTAGAAATCGAACTAGACGATTCTCTGTTCAAACAAAGTGATTTATCTGTTGAAGATTTCATTATTAACTGTGTTTTTTGTAATTAATAAATTTGTGTATAGGACAAACTTGGTAACGGGAAGGCTTATTATAAGGAGGCGATATATAAATGGTTACTTTCGAAGTTTTATCCCTTATGATTAGCTTTGGTATGTT
>NZ_NTZO01000225.1 GCF_002559405.1 Bacillus sp. AFS001701
AATAAATACTTTCTATTTTAAAAGTTATTTAATACAATTTAAGAAAATAACAGATTGTGAGGGAGCCAATGCATAAGAAAATTTTATCAATAATTGTAATAAGTATGCTTCTAGTAGGATGTAAGCATGGCGAAAAGTCTGTAAAAACAGTTAAAAATGATGATAAAAATCCTTCGAATGAACATGTAATTGATAAAGGAGAAATTGATACGGTTTATGCTCCTTTAAGTGGATTACCAATAAGTCAGGCTAGTGAACAAAGACCTGTGGCGGTTATGGTTAATAATTATTATTTAGCTAGACCTCAAAGTGGATTAAGTAATGCTGATGTTGTTTATGAAATTTTAGCAGAAGGAGATATTACAAGATTTCTAGCTATTTTTCAAAGCAATATACCCGAGAAAATTGGTCCTGTAAGAAGTGCGAGAGATTATTACATTAACTTGGCAAATGGTTATCATGCTTTATTTATATGTCACGGAAATAGTCCTAAAGCGAAACAAATGATGGATTCAGGAATGATTGATGCATTAAACGGACTGATCTACGACGGTACGTTATTTAAAAGAGACAAAACCAGAAAAGCACCTCACAATTCTTATATTTTAAAAGAGGGTATTGAAAAAGGAGTTGTACAAAGACATTACTCTTATTCAGAAAAAGTTACTCCATTAGATTTTACGCAGAAAGACTTAGTATTTGATAACTCTTGGAAAAATGCTGGTGAAGTATTTATAAAATACTCTCATGATGCAAGAAATAATGTGACTTACAAGTATTCGAATTCAACTAAACAATTTCAGCGAGTTCAAAATGGAATTGTAGCAAAGGATGCTTTGAACGGGAAAGAGCTTCAAATTAAAAATATTTTAGTCGTAGAAGCTACTCATAAAATTATTGATAGCTATGGTCGCCGTTCAATTGATATCGAACATGGAGGAAAAGGATATTATATTGTTGATGGAAAGTATATGAATATACAATGGAGGAATGTAGATGGTCGAATCATTCCGTTTACGCTAGATGGGACTGAAATAAAACTTTCACCAGGTCAAACTTGGATTAACTTTGTTCCATTTTTAAAAGATGTAACAATTAAATAAAGTACAATAAAGCAGATAATTTTATTTGATTATCTGTTTTTTTTTGCTAAAAGATGAAAAGTAACACCGCCTAATGAATGTTGAAAGATGGACTTAATAAGCTGTAAGGACTATGTTTGACCAAAAAAAATTACGATGTTACGATAAAAAATATTATTCATTTATATATGGTGGGAAGGGGGCTCAAGAGTGGCTAGTAAAATTGAAAATATAGGTTTAGTAAACGAGCGTTATAAAAATCTAAAAGCGGATTGTGAGAGTTGTTTTGGTCTATGCTGTGTCGCATTACCTTTTGCTGCCTCGGCTGATTTTGCTAATGATAAAATTGCAGGCAAACCGTGTCATAATTTACAATCGGACTTTCGTTGCGGAGTTCACAAGAATTTAAGAGAGTTAGGTTTCAAAGGCTGTACTGTTTTTGATTGCTTTGGAGCGGGACAAAAAGTATCACAAGTAACTTTTAATGGAAAAGACTGGCGACAAAATCCTGAATTGGCTAATGAAATGTATGAAGTATTTCCAATTATGAAGCAACTACATGAAATGCTTTGGTATTTAAATGAATGTTTGATGATTAGTGCTGCAAGTGAGATTCATGATGAAATTAAAACAGTTTTAGAAGAAACTGAAAAATTAACACTTATGGACCCTAAAAAAATACAAAACTTAGATATCATAGCCCACCGTGCAGAAGTTAACTCTTTACTTATACATGCTAGTGAGCAAGCAAGGACCTTGGCTTTAAAAAAATTTAAAAACAATAAGAAGCGTCAAAAAGCTACCGGTAGAGCTTTAGACTTTATTGGTGCTAAATTAAAGGATGCGAATTTTATCGGAGCTAACTTAAGAGGGGCTTATCTAATTGCTGCTGATTTAAAGGGAGCCGATTTAAGAGGTTCTGATCTAATCGGTGCAGACTTACGTGATGCTAATTTGAGTGGAGCGGACCTTACAGGAAGTATTTTTCTTACTCAAGCTCAAATTAACTCAGCCAAGGGAGATTATCACACTAGAATACCAGAAACACTTAAAAGACCATCTCATTGGTGAGAAAAAAAACAGAGGAAATATTAATAGAACTTCCGCATAACAGGCTCATAACAGGTTCATGAGTAAGTAAAACAGCAAAAAACAGAAAAGAACTTCCTCATGATGGTTTCATGAGGAAGCAAAACAGCCCAAACTCATTTACAACAGTCTAAAAATGAACCATTTAATGGTTCATTTTTTATTATCTACATACCAAGTAATTGCAATTAAGTAACCGATAAAAGGAGAGGTTCCATAACCCATAATCGGTACCGGGAAGTTTCCAAAAAAGCTTGAAAGAATACTAATCAAAAAATAAACCCCTAGACTAAGCGATAATGGTTTTGCATTGGTTGGCGGAAATAAGAAAAATGGCATTGGTAAAATAAAAAGGGAAATCAGCCCAATGACTAACCATCCGATTCCCATTTCCTTTACTAAACTTAAAATGTCCTCAACATAAGAAACTGGGGCAAGTTGATCTAAGTGAGACCAGCTAAAGATAATTAAAAGTATAAAAACAATTAAGAGGAGTATTTGAATGTTTTTATTCTTTTTTATATTTAGTAATAAAATTGAGATAGAGATCGTAAAAGCTGTTAGTTGAGATGCATCTGGATGAAAAAATAAAAATACTGTAAAGAATAATGCAAAACCAATAGTAACACAAAATCGTTTTGATTTTATTAAGCTTGATAGTTGAATGATTAATAACGGAACGAAAACTAAAGCGATATTAAATCTTAATGGACCAATTGCTATCCAGCGATGCACATCATGTAATCCTTTGTCCAAAAAGGTAAGTAAAAATAATATGAGTATGCATGTAATGACAATGATATTTGTCTTTTTCTTTGGGGATTTCAGGTCTCTAAACAGTACTAAAAAGGAGATTATTCCTCCTACAATAGCAATTAAAATATTTTGACCGTAAATGGACGGGGACACTTGGTTATTAATCATGGCAAGCACTCCGATTATCATTGTTGGCATAGTTATGACGAGTGGTAATAAGTTAATTTTTTGAAATTAAGCATCTTGTTCTAAATGGCCTTCCTTAACAATAGTTTTATATTTGTTTAATTATATTGCGTAGTTTCTCTAACCCCTCGGCTAAATCATTTTCGCTAACTAGTGAGTAACTAATCCGAAATGAAGAAATATCTGTATTGTTGTTAAAACAAGCTACACCAGGTAAGAATGAGATATGTTCATGATTAGCTTTTCTTAATAAATTAAAAATATCTAGATTAGATTTATGAAATGTAAGCCACAAATTGAAGCCGCCATCAGGTATCCGAAAATTTAATTGATCATTAAGAGATGAAAGTATTTCAACACTTGTATCACGCCGAATTTGTAGTGCAATTCGTAGTTTTTCAACGTGACTTCGCATTCGATCTGTTCGTAGAAATGGTAAAATCGCTTTTTGTGTTAGTAAAGGGCTACCAACATCCATTGAAGCTTTAACCGCAAGTAGCCATTCCAAAACCGGTCCATTTGCTAGCATGGAAGCAATTCTAACTCCGGGTGCTAAAGTTTTACTAAATCCTTTAATGTAGATGACGTGGTCTGATTGATCATAATATTTAATTGGGTAATATTGAAATGCTTTTTCGAAATAAATATCACTAAATGAATCGTCTTCAAGAATAAAAAAATGATACTGTTGTGCTAGTTCAATTAATTCTTTTCTACGACTATTACTCATTGAGATTCCAGTTGGGTTTTGAAAGGTAGGGTTAACATAAATTAATTTTGGTGTAAATTTAATGCACATATCTTCAATTAAGTCTGATCGAATTCCCTCTTCATCCATCTCGACAGGTATTATATGAATCCCCTTATTGATAAAAATATCAAGTGCACCACCATAGCACGGACTCTCGACTATAATTGAATCGCCAGGTTTTAATAGTGCTTGTGCTACTAAGTCAATTCCTTGCTGAACCCCACTTGTAATAATTAGATTTTCAGCTTTAAATCGTATTTTTTGAAATTCATATAAATGTTTAATAATTTCTGTTCGTAATTCAATATCTCCTTGAACCGGTCCGTAGGTTGTTAATATTGACGCATCATCTCTTAATAGTTTTTGCATTTCATCCGCTAAAAATTTATTAGGAAGCAGACGTGGATATACAACTGCTTTTGAAAAATCATATTTTAACTGTTCTCTATTTATTAAATATTGGGATCGTACAATATTGATTCCTAAAGTCTGTTGCCAGTTATTACTTGGATCAACTTGTGCTGTTTTTTTTACTTTCTTACTAATAAATACTCCTTTTCCTGGCATCATCGTGACATAGCCGTTTGTCTCTAACCATTTATAGGCTTTTCTAACAGTTAAAACGCTTATTGAAAGCTCCTCAGCCAGTATCCGTAAAGATGGTAATTTTTCGTTAGATAAAAGTAGACCACTTTGAATGCTACCTGCAATTTGAGTGCCTACTTGGAGATAAATCGGAACTGTTGATTTTTTATGGATTTGAATTTTCATAGATCACCACTAGTTTTTTTAGTTTTAAATTAATTAAAAAAAGATCAATCGTCAATGGAAAAAGAGCTAACTGTTATATGCTCTATTATACTGTTATACTCCGACTTTTATATAATACTTTTATCAAAGGGGTGATGAGATGATCATTATTAATTATATTTTTATTTGCATTATTTTCGGTACAACTTTTCTAGCAATTAAATTTGGAATTGAGTCAGGCGTTTCGCCATTATTTTCAGCCGGCATTCGATTTACATTAGCGGGGCTGATTGTCATTTTATATTTCCTTCTTAAAGGGGTAAATGTGAGGAAATTTATTTTTTCAAAACGAATTATGTATATTGGATTCTGCTTAACTTTTATGACATTTTCAACATTATATTGGGCTGAGCAGTATATAACATCAGGGTTAGCCGCAGTTTTGTCTGCAACTGGTCCAATGATGATTTTACTTTTCCAATTAAGGAGAAATAATAAGGGAATTGAGCGTAAACAACTAATAGCTTTATTAATGGCTTTTGCAGGTGTAATTTTTGTCTGTTTACCTGGGATAAGTCAGCATGTCTCTTACTTATGGGTTGCTGCTTGCATCGCAGTATTATTAGGAGAAGCTTTTTACGGATTTGGATCGATTTCCTCAAAAGAAATATTAACAGAATACAGTACTGTATCGCCATTTTTAATCAATGCTTTTCAAATGTTATATGGTGGGATATTTCTACTATTAGTTTCTTTTTTATTAGAAAAACCGAAAATTGAAAGTTTAAGTTCTTGGGACGCCGTATGGCCAATATTGTATCTTGTATTTATAGGTTCAATTGGGGGACACGGATTATACAGTTGGTTATTATCTAAAACAAACCCGGTCTTTCCCTCAACATGGCTTTATGTATCACCATTAATTGCAAGTGTCCTAGGTTATTTCGTAATGGACGAACCGATCAAACCAATTATGGCGGTCGGTGGCATACTAATCTTATCCGGTGTATTCATTGCAAATTGGTCAACGTTTTCTATGTATAGAAAGCAAGGAAGACTTTTAAAAAAAGAAGTGAATATTTCAAAGTAATATCATTAATCTAAAACTAAAAAAATAAAGAAAATCCACATGGTAAATGAATTTATCCTGTGGATTTTCTTACTTTAATTAATTATGATTTTTGAACAAATGCCCATATTTAGCCGTCTGGATCTCTTAAGCAAAACTCCTTGTAGCCCCATGGTTGAACAGTAGGTTCTGTAATGACTTTTTCTCCATTTGAGAAATCTAATGGCGTCAATTCTTTTTCCAACACACTTTCAAATAGTAGATCGACTTCATTTACGATTAATTGAAAGACTGCATCAGTATTGGATTGAGTATCTGTCGGATGGAGCATTAGCTCGCCATTCCCTACTTTAAACCAATGCATACCATCGTGACCCCTTAACTATTCAAATCCAACTTTTTCATACCAGTTCTTAGAAGAGTTTGTGTCTTTACAAAAAATAACAATATCCTCCATTCATTTAATCAGCTCCTTTCTATTTCTGTATTAACCTTACCTTTATTATCATTTAAAAAGTAGAAATGGATCATATCTCTAGTATTTCAGTTAAAGAATTTTTTATTGCCTAGGTTTCTTGCAATCATCTCGTAAATATCTATAACGTTAGAAAGTTATTAAGTAGATTCATATTATATTAACTAATTAATTGGGTTTCTATACGTCATTATGTGACTAATGAAAAGTCCTTTTTCGCTCGTTTGCCTATTTAAAATAGAATATGTTCACAAGATTAATACAAATTGACAAAATTTTTCAGAAATAATATGATATCAAGTTTCGTTATAATGAAATTGTAATTTAATAGCTATAAGAGGATGGGTCATTTATAACGCTTTAGGTAAGAGAAGAAGTACATAAGAAGAAAAATTGTAGGTGAGAAGTATGAACGAAGATCTATTTAAAGAAATCCAATGTATATGCCTAGAGAAAGGCTGGACAAAAACTGATTTGGTGGGGGAGTCAGGTATTCATATTAGTGAAATAAGTCGTATTTTCAATCATAAACGCTCGCTTACACTAAAATATTTGGATGCCATTTCAGAAGCTATTGGGTTGGAGGAAGGCGCACTTTATTCATATTTTTATGAGGAGTGTTTTAATGAGGAACAAATTTTGGACAAGCGTAAAAGTGTACAGTTTTTATTCAAATGCTTTACGAATGGTTACGAGGAACATTGTCAAAATCTGTTACATGTTATGACAAGTGAAAAATCAGTTACGATTCAAATCGATTATTTGAATTATATTTTTTTCGTTGCAGAGGAGCTTTTTAAAGTTGGTAAAGAAGAAAAAGCTCTGTTTTTGTACGAGATTATAATTGAATGTGATTCGAAGGACGTTTTAGAACTGTTGGCAATAAGTTATTATAGGCGTTTTTATATTTTAAGAATGACAGAGAATGGTCATCACGCATTGACATTTGTGTTGGAGTATCTGTACTGCATGCCGAAAAAAGTTAGAATGGAAGCATATTTATGGATCTCAGCTTTCTACTATAGGCGCGAGCAATGGGAAGAGGTGCTTTACTACGCCGAGAGATTAAGGAAATTGGTTAAAAACGGAGAGTATTATGGTAGAGCTCTTATGTATAAAAGCTTTGCACTTGCACGCCTTGGGGGCTCATTAGAAGAAATAATAGAACTTATCGAACAATATGCAGGGGTAAATGATTATTTTGCTGATTTAGCTATAGGAAATCGACTTGCTTCTTATTTGGATTACGGACAGCTTGAGTATGTAGATCAATATCTTAGTTGGCTAGAAGATCGAGAAGATATATATGTTGGATTACCAAAGGTGCTTGAAGCTTTTATTCAATTAAAACGATTAGAAGATGCTAAAAGAATCCTAGATTTATATCAACATACAATTGAAGAATTGATAATAGATGCCGAACCATGGTTAAAACAGAAGGTGCATTTGGATTTTCGTTATGCATATGCTTTTTATCAGTGTGAAAGCCTCCAGCTGCCAAATGGTTTAGATGAATTACTAGACGTGGCTTATACAGCAAATCAAATAGGCAATTTAGAAAGATTTAATAAATGCCTTCTCATTTATTGGAGATATAAGGACCATGCGACTTCTGACCAAATAAATAAGTATATAAAACTATTAAGTATTAATGGTATTAAGGAGAGCTCTATGCGCAACTTTACATAGTTCTATTCTATTTGTTAGAAGAAGAAAATAAAAATATAATTAAATTTCAAAAAAACACTACTTGACATAATTTTCAGAAAATAAAATCGTATCAAGTTTCATTATAATGAACT
>NZ_NTZO01000226.1 GCF_002559405.1 Bacillus sp. AFS001701
TATTTAGGTAATAAATACGAATTGATAATTAGATAAAATATAAAAACAAAAAGAATACATACGGTAATTGTGATCGATATTTTTCTTCCTAATCGATTCATTTTTCTTTTATAAGACTGTATCCTAAACCTCGATGTGTTTGAATAAGGTCTTCTCCTATTTTTTCTCTTAATCTTCTTATATGGGTATCCACCGTTCGATCATCTCCATCGTAATCAATACCCCATACATTCACTAATAAATCCTCACGTGATAAGATATTTCCGCGATTACGAACAAAACAGCTTAATAAATCAATTTCCTTTTTCGTTAAATTTAAATTCCCCTCGTTTTTAAATGCTATTTTACCTTTAAAATCTACTTTTATATTACCAATTACAATATGATGCTCTTCTTTTAGTAATTTTTTAGCTCTAGTAATTAAGATACCCGGATGAAATGGTTTTCGTACATAATCGTCAGCTCCTTGTTTAAGAGCTAGTAATTCGTCCTCATCTTCACTTTTAGCTGTCAACATTAATACTTTTGTATCACCATTTTTCTTTATTTCTTTACACACATTAATTCCACTATTAAAAGGCATCATCCAATCTAAAATAGCTAAATCAATTTTTTCACTATAAAAGATTTCGATAGCTTGTTCTCCGTCTTCCGCTAAGAAAACGTTGTATCCTTCCTTTTTGAAATATGCCTCTAAGATTTTTAACATATCTTTTTCATCATCAGCGATTAGAATATTGATTTTTAATTCCTCCGTTCATTATGTTATTTTGTCACGTTCATGTAACAAAAGGAGCTTAATCTGTTCTAGGGGAGTGAGAACATGAGGATAGTTGAAATTTTAGTCAGTGCTCTATTTATTTTATTTACAATCTTGATTGTATCAATTCATTCATAAAAGGCAGGTTATAGATATGAAAAAAACCATATTTCGAAAGGTAGTTAGAAGATTAATAGTTTTTACGTTGATATTATTAATTTTCCCTATTAGTTTATATCGTTATTCAAAAAGTATTGAACCAAAAATGTTAGATGTAAGTCAAATATCCATCACATCAAATTCTGTTTCAAAACAGATGGAAGGAATGAAGATAGTTCAATTTAGTGATAGTCATCTAGGTGCTCATTATACATTAAAGCAATTAACTAATGTTGTCGATCAAATTAATAAACAAAACCCTGATTTAATTTTCTTTACTGGTGATTTAATTGATAATAGTTCTTTATACAATAATTTAGATCAAATCCCTGTTGTGCTTCAACAATTAAAAGCAAAATATGGTAAATATGCTATTTACGGTAATCATGACGTTGGAGGAGCAGGCAAGAAAATCTCATCATCAGTTTTTATAAAGTCTGGTTTTACAGTTTTAGAAAATGAACAGAAAGAAATCGTCTTAAAAGATCACAGTAAGCTAAATATTATTGGTTTGGATGACTATCTTTTAGGAAGACCAAATCCGGCTGAAGCATTTAATAATATACAAAAAAACTCCTTTAATCTCTTACTAGTCCATGAACCCGATGTGGCAGAACGACTTATAGATTATCCCATAGACTTACAACTCTCTGGCCATAGCCATGGTGGACAAGTTAAACTTCCATTTCACGAAGCAATTTATACTCCGCCATTAGCAACAATTTATACTGAAGGGTTATATAAAATAAATCATCATATTAAACCTATGAACTTATACGTTAATCGAGGTATAGGAACAACAAGGCTTCCGTTTCGATTTTTTAGTGTTCCAGAAATTTCAGTTTTTACTTTATCGAATAAATGAAAAATCCGCAAGGAAATATGAATTCCTTGCGGGTATATAAAAATTATCCTATATTACCAAGTTCACAAAATTTTCGAAAAGTGTATAAGAATATGCTAGGACATTGGACTAAAATCTTTCCAAATTGTTACTGATAATAGTTCATGGGTAATATCATTACTAAACCAAGTTTCATTTCATTCAACTTGGCTTCTTTCAAATCTCGTTCGTTCTTCATAGTCTTCTATACTTCTATATTTAATAAATAAATTGATGTAATAATATTGCTCATCTTCTCTTTGCATAAAATTCATTCCAATATTGGAGGGCTCTGAGTGAAATTTTGGATGTGCAGACTTTTTTAATCTTGATTTAAAATCATCTAAAAACTTCTTTTCAAACTTATATTCAAATAAGAAGGTTATCATTGTTTCAACCCATTTCTATTATTTGTTGTTGTCTATTAGCTAAACACTAATATAAGTATTCAATTTCTTATTTATTCTTATCAACAACTTATACATAATAGCTTTAATTTGAGAGGATAATATAAAAATTAGAAATTTCTATAAGAGGTGCTTATGGAAGAAACAAAATCACTGAACTCATCTGAAAATATAACTAGTCTTATCTGGAAATTATCAATTGGTTCTACATTAGCATGGGAAATCTCAAAATTTTTTGGTTCCTCACATCCCTATTTAGGTCCAGTTTCTCTTATCCTTACTGTTCAATCGACAATTGACAAAACAATTAGTTTATCAATCAAGCGAGTAATTGGAACAATGATTGGAATTGGTATTACTGTAATAATTGCGAGTTATCTGAAAGTCACTGGATGGAACTTAGGACTTTTAATTTTAATTGGTACATATATTGCTAAATATTTAAAATTAGACAAAAAAGTACTTCACCAGGTCGCTCTTACAATTCTATTTGTCTTTGCATTTGAACACCAATCAAAGGATTATGCGATGGATCGAATGAGGGATACACTTGTAGGTGTTTTGACCGCTATAGTACATATACTAAGCTGATTTGTTCATTTTTTAGTTTTTAGGAGGATTAATTTAAAATGCTACCTAATTCAATCCTCTTTAATCTTTAGGTTATTCATTATGATACTTTACAATAAAACTTCAGTCTTACATGTTCTCATAAAAGACAATTCTATTACCAAATGGATCTCCAACCCGGACCTCTCGTGTTTTCCAAGGAGTTTCTTCGATGCCAGGGCGAGCATATTTATATTTCTTTGACAGCAACTTTGAATGAAGTAACTCTAAATTTTCTACCTCAATTCTAATAGCTGCACCTGGACTACAGTCTCCATGGTGTTCAGAAAGATGAATTACACAATCGCTATAAGAAATTTGCATATATAAAGGAAAATCATCTTCAAATCGATGCTCCCAATCGATCTCAAATTCTAAAAATGTTATGTAAAATTCTTTTGCCTTATCTTCATCAAACATACGTAGTATAGGTGTTGGACTTTTCATTGAAATTTTAGATATGCTCACTTCTTTTCTCTCCTTTTCTTTAAACTACTACCTATTAATTTCAATTAGTTTATTTGATCAATAATTCCTTCAATTACTTTCATACTCTCAATGTCCTTTGGACGAAGCTTACGTCCCGTACCTTTTTCATATACCTTTTTTTCTTCAAGTAACTGGTATGGGTTTAGGACATTCATTGATATACCTTTTAAATGATATTTTTGAATTGACAAAGCATCTTTTCTCCATTCCCAGTTTGGAAAACCATTTGCTATGATTTTACCTTTATCTGTTATTCTAACAAATACAAAACTCACATCGACCTCATCTTTTATGAAATCTGTTTGAAGCATACTAACCGGGATTTTCTTAAAACCAGCATTAACCATTGCCCCTTCTAACTCCTCCCGAAATTGAATTAAAGTGACTAAATCAATATCCGAGTGTTCGCGGGTCACTTTACCAAGAAGAAAATCAATTGCCCACCCTCCTCGTAGCCAGAGATGGAATGTTAGATTTAAACAAATTGTGTTTATTTCATTGAGGATCTTTAACTGTTTCTCTACTAAATTGTTATTGCCCAAATTAACCACGCCCTTTTTACATCTATTTATTTGTTTCTATCTTGTATGTATTGACACCTGCTTCAACTTAAAATTAACAAATCCCTAATTAAAAAAGCTTCTTCAAAACGAAGAAGCCTTTACTTAATGTCCAATATTTTCGTTTATACCGTTTGGTTTATTAAATACAGCTATTGAATCAACAATTGATTTGCTTGCTGCATTTAAACCAATGATAGTTGTTTTTATATCATTTTCATGAAATTTAATCACAATTTCATCAATGGCTGATACACCAGATTCGTCCCATATATGAGCTTTTGATAAATCAACCTCGACAGTTTTTACTTCATCTTTGAAATTAAAATCTTCAACAAAATCTGTGACAGAAGCAAAGAACAGTTGACCTTCTACTTTATAAACTCGCTTATTTCCTTCAAGTTGAGAAGTTACTTTTACTTTTGAGATTTTCGCTGCAAAGAATACAGCACTTAATATAATTCCAATAATAACACCAATGGCTAAATTATGTGTAGATACAACCGCTCCAACCGTTATAACCATATCTGCCAGTTGCAGCTGAAATCATTCCTGGACGACCTCCAACAAACGAAATAACGACAGCAATGCAGAAAGAAGCATATAAACCAATCATTGGATCGACACCTGCAATAATCGAAAACCCAATTGCTTCAGGAATTAGCGCTAAAGCAACAACTATCCCCGCTAATATATCAGTCCTAATATTAGAAAACCATTCATTTTTTATTTTTTCAATCAAGTATCTTCCACCTCAACTTACATAAAATTTACGATTGTTCACTAAAAAATAGTTTATCATCACCCTTCCCAAAAAGGAGACCTTTTTTGGGAATATTATATGATATGATAATGTAAACCCCTTAACAGTTATCTGTATTCGATTTATATAACCTATTTCTATTCATTTTATCTTCCTCTTTTTGTTTATGAGACTATCGGTCCATGTTGACCTTATTTATCAACTTCTTCACATTCTCAGTTGGACTCCAGCAATTAAACTGATAGTTCGTCATTGTTTCAAATCCCAATCTACTACAATAATATTTCATACCTTTTACTCGTTTCTCTGCTTTAAAATGTTGGCACGTTTTCGCAGCAATGAAAATCTTTCATATAACCTCCTAAGATGAAAACAAAACTTTAACTTAATTACATTCTCCAACAGAATTAAAGTTCCTTTTTATAAAGGTAAATCTAGAATTAAAATAAACAAGTGTGAAACAATAGGCTACTCATACTACATTCAACTAATTAATTTAAATTGAGTTTTTTAAAAATAGAGCATAAAATCACATTTACTTGTTGTAATTGAACATTTTAGTTACTTTTCAATTTTTACGGTTATTTTCTATATAATCACAGAAAATAGTAGAGCATAGTAATTAATGGAAAAGGAGATTTACCGATGAAGCTTTGGATTACTTCTATTTTCTCTATATTAGTAGCGCTATCTACTACCTGCTCTTCAGTATTTGCTGAGCCTAATCATAAGCTTGCTATAGTGATTGACGATTTTGGTAATAACATGAAAGGAACGGACCAAATGCTTTCACTACCGATCCCATTAACAGTTGCAGTGATGCCTTTTTTACCTTCTACTAAAAAGGATGCAACTGTCGCACACTCTAAAGGCTATGAAGTAATAGTTCATTTACCAATGGAACCAAGGAAAGGGAAAGCAAGTTGGTTAGGTCCAAATGCGATTAAAACCAACTTAAGTGATGACGAAATTCGCAGAAGAGTTCTAGCCGCTATTGATGATGTCCCATACGCAATAGGAATAAATAATCATATGGGTTCAAAAGCAACTTCCGATGAGAGAGTAATGCGCATTGTCTTAAATGCGTGTAAAGAAAGGGGCCTATTTTTTTTCGATAGTAAAACGAATTATCGAAGCGTAGTTACTAAAATTGCAGGTGAGATAGGCGTGCCAGTCATTGAAAACAAGTTATTTTTCGATGATATATACACCTATAAACACATAGAAAAGCAAACTCGATTACTATTAGAAAAAGTAAGAGTCGAACCAACTATGATTGCGATTGGACATGTAGGAGAACCAGGAGAAATTACCTCAAATGTAATAAAGGAATACATACCTAAAATTAAAGAAGAAGCTAAATTTGTATTTTTATCAGAATTAGTAGAAAATCTGCCAATCCCATTACATTAAGAATTTGCTTCTATATACCAAAAATTAGGAACCGCTATTTTGCGATTCCTATATTTTTTGATCTGTGTTCGTTAAAATAATCTTCAACCTCATTTATATTATTAACGACCAATATTTTATTATTGTAATCTTTAAATTTTTTAAAAAATATTGGTTTCCCCACCTCTTCAAAATACTTATTCCATTTAAACATTTTGAAGAATATTTTAAGTGTCGGTTTATAATTTGACTTCTCTAATTTAAGTTTTTGCAAGAGAAATCTTTTAATAATTCGGTAGGTTCTAACAGAATAGTTGGTATCTAAAAAAATAATCAACTCTGCATTTTGAAAACTATTACCTACCCATTCTTCATTATGGACACCTTCAATAATCCATGTATCTGAACGAATGAGTGTATCTAAATAGCATTCTCTTTCTTGTTCGGAACGCCTGATATCTTTTTGACCCTTTTGCCTTTTCCATACAACATTATCTAACTCAAAATAAGGTATATTTAGCTTTTTGGACATCTGCCTTGCTAAGGTCGTCTTACCACTTCCAACTGAACCAATGATATGTATTTTCTTTGGTATGCTATTTTTCACTTAAATCACCACTTATCTTAAAACATTGATTCTATATTATTCGATTTAGTCCTTAAAATGACCTTGTTACTACTTTAATGTTTCTGAATAAAAAATAGGAACTCTTCTAGGCAGCTCCTATTTTTTTATCGTTCTACTATTAAATTTAATCATTACCAACTAGTTTAAGAAATAAGTAACATTATTTACGCCAAAAAGTCGTATATTCTGCTTTATCTTGAATATTGAACTCAATCATTTTCTCAAGTAATTCATAATTAACCGGGACTTGCCAAGGAATACGAAACAAACCTTTTGTTGCACTATAGCCAGCATTTGCAATTTCATCGGCAAATTGAACAATACCTTTTTCTTCAGGTGATACGCTCATATGTTGCTTCGCGGTCGAAATACCAATGATGAATGTGCCATGATTGGAAAACATCGGCGTATTCCACTTAATTTGTTGCTCTAGGCTAGGAAATTTATTCGAAATCCAATCCAAAATTTCAGCAGTCCGCTCACGGTGGTCTGGATGATCAATACCTGCTAAATATTCTTCAAAAACTACCATGTCCGTACCTCCTTAATCAAAAATTATGTAGATATGTAAGGCTTTAATTTAAACTATATACATTTCAATCTAAACAGTCAAAATCGTTTAATGTTTTATCAAAATTAAAAACTATTTCTCTACTTTTTTTCATTCGAAAACCTTTATTTTATTATGTCCTCATTAAAAAGTCATATTATCATTCATTGAAAAAAAAGTAATAATTCCTAAAACTAAAATGATAATCAAAATTGTCTGTATGCATATTCCAAAAATACTGCAAACCCTTCCGGAAATTGCAAAACCTTTCCCTTTTTCATTCGTGCGATTAATTTCGGCAATACTTTTTCGAGAAATAAATAGACCTATTATACCAAGTATAAAGCCAATATAAGGAATGATGATTGATAAAACCCCTAAAGTTAATGAAGATATAGATTTACTATTTGTTGTTACCACTAGGCTTTCCCCCATAAAAAAATAAAATTTAATATAAATAATAAAATTTTAATTCTAAAACAATATATAATTACCAACTTATTATTTATAATTTTATTATAATATTACACTAACAACTTCTTTTTGTAATTTGGGTTAATTCCGACGTTTCTTTATAAAAATTATTAATAAATTTTAATT
>NZ_NTZO01000227.1 GCF_002559405.1 Bacillus sp. AFS001701
TTCCGAATGTGCTAATTTTCTTTGTTAATCGTTTTTTTGCTGCAAATATTCTATGCATATTTTAATTAATTTTGCGCCTGAATGCAAAAATATTTTGCGGTAAATTGAAAACGGTATCATGCTTAAGGATGAATAACGCTTAGAATAAGTACATTTTGTGAATTTTAATTTATACAACATGTTTGGCACGGAAATTGCTTATTCTTTTAGTAAGAAGCTAAAAATTAATCAATAATATTGGGGGAACTCAAATGACAACTAATTCTCAAAAAATCATTGACCAAACAAATCAATATGGCGCAAATAACTATCATCCACTTCCAGTAGTAATCTCTAAAGCTGAAGGTATCTGGGTTACAGACCCTGAGGGGAACAGATATTTAGATATGTTAAGTGCATATTCTTCTGTAAACCAAGGGCATCGTCATCCAAAAATTATCCAAGCTTTAAAAGATCAAGCTGACAAAGTTACATTAACTTCTCGTGCTTTCTATAGTGAAAACATGGGTGAGTGGTTTGAAAAGGTAGCAAAAGTTACGAACAAAGATATGATTTTACCTATGAACACTGGTGCTGAAGCTGTTGAGACAGCTATTAAAGCTGCTAGAAGATGGGCTTATGATGTTAAAGGTGTAGAAGAAAACCAAGCAGAAATTATTGCTTGTGTTGGAAACTTCCACGGTCGCACGATGGCTGCAGTTTCTTTATCATCAGAAAAAGATTATCAACGTGGATTTGGACCATTCTTACCAGGAATTAAGTTAATTCCGTATGGCGATATTGAAGCATTAAAAGCTGCAATTACGCCAAATACTGCTGCATTCTTAATCGAACCAATTCAAGGTGAAGCTGGAATTAATATCCCTAAAGAAGGATTCTTACCTGAAGTAGCTGAAGTTTGTAAAAAAGAAAACGTATTATTTATTGCAGATGAAATTCAAACAGGTTTATGTAGAACTGGTAAAACTTTTGCATGTGATTGGGATGGCGTAACTCCTGACATGTACATTTTAGGTAAAGCACTTGGTGGCGGAGTATTCCCAATTTCATGTGTTGCTGCAAATCGTTCAATCTTAGGCGTATTTGAGCCAGGTTCTCACGGATCTACATTTGGTGGAAATCCATTAGCTTGTGCAGTTTCTGTAGCTGCTTTAGAAGTGCTTGAAGAAGAAAAGTTAGCTGAGCGTTCAAATGAGCTTGGGAACTACTTTATGGAAAAATTAAAAGAAATCGATCATCCTCATATTAAAGAAGTTAGAGGACGTGGATTATTTATCGGTGTTGAACTTCATGTTCCAGCACGTGTTTATTGTGAAGCATTAAAGAAACAAGGTTTATTATGTAAAGAAACACATGATACAGTAATTCGTTTTGCACCACCACTAATTATTTCAAAAGAAGATTTAGACTGGTCAATTCAACAAATTAACGAAGTATTTAGCCAATATAAAGCAACTGTATAAATGGAGCGATAAAAATGACAACTACAATCCCACAAAATGAAGTACAAAACAAAATCAAAGAAGAAGGCAGAGAATTAATTGAGTCTACTCAAGAAGTAATCTCAGAAGCACTTCATAAACTTGGTTATTCAAAAGAACTTTATGAGTTATTAAAAGAACCATTACGATTTTTAACAGTTCAAATTCCGGTAAGAATGGATGATGGCTCAGTGAAAATTTTCACTGGCTATCGTTCACAACATAATGATGCTGTAGGTCCAACAAAGGGTGGAATTCGTTTCCATCCTGAGGTTAATGAGGACGAAGTAAAAGCTTTATCAATGTGGATGAGCTTAAAATGCGGTATCGTTGATTTACCATACGGTGGGGGAAAAGGCGGTATCATTTGTGATCCAAGAAAAATGTCAATTTTTGAGTTAGAGCGTTTAAGTAGAGGATATGTTCGTGCGATTAGCCAAATCGTTGGACCAACAAAGGATATTCCTGCTCCAGACGTCTATACTAACCCACAAATTATGGCTTGGATGATGGATGAATATAGTAGAATTCAAGAATTTGATTCTCCTGGATTTATTACTGGTAAACCACTTGTATTAGGTGGATCAGAAGGACGTGAAACAGCTACAGCTCAAGGTGTTACTATTTGTATCGAAGAGGCTGCTAAACGTAAGGGAATCGATTTAAAGGGTGCTAGTGTCATTGTTCAAGGATTTGGAAATGCGGGTAGCTTCTTAGCGAAGTTCATGGTTGAAGCAGGTGCAAAGGTAGTCGGTATTTCTGATGCACTTGGCGCATTATACGATCCAGACGGTTTAGATATTCATAGCTTACTAGAAAAAAGAGATAGCTTCGGAACGGTAACTAACTTATTTACTGATGTAATTTCGAATAAAGAATTACTTGAAAAACCTTGTGATATTTTAGTTCCAGCTGCAATTTCAAACCAAATTACAATTGAAAATGCTCACAATATTAAAGCATCAATCATAGTTGAAGCTGCAAATGGTCCTACGACTCTAGAAGCTACTAAAATATTAACAGAGCGTGGGATTTTATTAGTTCCAGATGTACTAGCAAGTGCTGGTGGCGTTTCTGTTTCTTATTTTGAGTGGGTTCAAAATAACCAAGGTTACTACTGGTCAGATGAAGAAGTTGCTCAAAAACTTCGTGAAAAAATGGTACGTTCATTTGATAGTGTTTACCAAACTTCAGTTAATCGCAAAGTAAATATGAGATTAGCAGCATATATGGTTGGTATTCGCAAAATGGCGGAAGCATCTCGTTTCCGTGGATGGGTTTAATAGACTAATTGGTTTGCTCCAGATGGAAAGTTCATCTGGAGCACTTATATTGTATTGACAGATAATAGACTCTATTTTTATAATTAAGATATTATTTCGGTACAATTAATTTGTATACGCTTACAGATATTATCTGAAAATTTAGTCTTGTGATACGTTGGTATAGAGCATTTTAGTGTTCGTTAAGGAAATAAGTGAACTTATATTCTGTTATATCAGAATATTTTAACTTATACGCACAATTTACAACTAGAGGAGGGACTTTCATGAAACAGCAAGAACAGGGGTTAAAGAAAGAGCTTAAAAGTAGACACTTGTTTATGATTGCTCTTGGGGGAGTAATTGGGACAGGTTTGTTTATGGGATCAGGCTATACAATTAGTGAAGCTGGCCCAGGTGGCGCAATATTAGCCTACTTAGTAGGTGGAATCGTAATGTATTTAACAATGCTATGTTTAGGAGAATTAGCAGTTAATTTACCAGATGCTGGTTCTTATCAAACTTATGCAACTAAATATATCTCACCAGCGTCAGGCTATGTAGTTGGATGGATGGCATGGTTAAACTGGTCGGTAACAATCGGTTTAGAGTTAATTACAGTTAGTATGTTAATGAAGAGATGGTTTCCAGATGTACCAACTTGGATCTGGTGTGTAGCATTTGGGATAATATTATTTGCAATAAATGCACTTTCAACTAAAAGTTTTGCTGAAGTTGAATTTTGGTTTGCAAGTATTAAAGTAGTAACAATTGTTCTATTTATAATTTTAGGTGGAGCAGTAATGTTTGGCATTGTACCAGTAGAAGGGTCAAAGGCTCCAATGCTTTCTAACTTTACAGACCACGGCGGACTTTTCCCGAATGGCTTTTTAGCGATTATGGTCACAATGGTTGCAGTTAACTTCTCATTCCAGGGAAGTGAATTAGTAGGGATTGCAGCTGGTGAAAGTGAAGATCCAGCAAAAGCTGTACCTAAAGCAATTAATAACACTGTATGGCGAATTCTAGTATTCTTTATTTTATCAATGTTTGTTTTAGCAGGACTATTCCCTTGGGAGAAAGCTGGTTTAGTAGATAGCCCATTCGTAGTAGTATTTGATAACATCGGTATTCCATACGCAGCAGATATTATGAACTTTGTTATTATTACAGCCGTTCTATCAGTTGCTAACTCAGGTTTATACGCAACATCTCGTATGATGTATTCAATGGCTCAAAAAGGAATGGTTAGTCCGAAATTAGGAAAATTAACTAAAAAAGGTGTACCTTTAAACGCTTTAACTTTTAGTATGTTTTTTGGATGTTTATCTCTATTAAGTGGTATTTACGCAGAAGACACGGTTTATCTATGGTTACTATCAATTGCAGGATTTGGCTGCTTATTTGTTTGGGCAAGCATTGCATTATCAAATCTTTTAGGTAGAAAGAAATACATTCAAGAAGGTGGAAAAGTAGAGGATTTAAAATATAAAACGCCTCTTTATCCAATCGTTCCAATCGTTGCTTTTGTTTTAAATGTAGCTGTAATCATTAGTCTTGCATTTATCCCAGATCAACGCATTGCATTGTACTGTGGTGTTCCATTTATGATTGCATGTTTAATTTATTATCATTTCTCTGCTAAACATAAGATTGAAAAACACGAGCAAGAAGAGAATAAAAAAGTAAGTTAATAATAGTTTTAAGATTGTCTCAAAAATTGGTGAAAACTCGCTAGTAAGTTACTACTAGCGAGTTTTTTTGTTATTGTCCTGAATTCTGGTTGAACAGGTTTAGCGTATTGAATAATAATTACTACTTTATTAACAAATTTCACAATTTTATCAACAGTGTGCATATTTTCGTTCATATTTTTTTGATTTTGAAGAGGAAAGCGACTACTTATCCACTGATTTGATAATCGTGTTACTGTTTTCAACTGATCCTGCATTAATTATCAACAAATGTTCGAAGGCACTTGTTAATAACTTTCAGTATTTCAATACAGAAAGGAAGGGGGGAGATACTTATCCACATTTTTACTATTAAGGCCATGTTTATGAGTTTTACACAAAAAAAAGAACTGTCCCAAAAATACATTGACTTGAGGGGCAGCTACATTTGTTACAGCTTATTTATTTTTTTCAGACTCTTTACTTGTTACAGTGATGTCTTGTAAGTGACCTTGGAAGCCTTGACCTGCTGTTAGGTCGTAACCTTTAACGCGCTTATTAACTCCATCTAAACCGAAGCGGAATAGAGTAGGGATAACTGGCACTTCGTCATTTACAAGCTCTTGCCATTTATCGTATACTTCTTGACGGTATTTTTCATCAAATGCTTTTGCTGAAATACCTTCTTTTAATAGTTTATCATTGTCGTTATTTACCCAACGAACGTAGTTGAATGGTGCATTTTTCGCCCAAATTCCAGATGGGTCTGGGTCAGAACCTGTTCCCCAAGCTGCTGCGAAAATATCGATTTTTGGATTATCTTTTTCTACCATATCGTAGAATGAGTTGAACTCATGTAAACGTCCATCTAATAATTGAACATCTAAGCCAACTTCTTTCCAAGATTGTAAGTAGAATTGTGCTAATGGTTCAGCGATATCGCCACCACTCATAGAAGCGAAGTTGATTTTAAATGGTTTTCCGTTTGGATCTTCACGTAAGCCATCTCCAGTTACATCTTTGTAACCAGCTTCGTCTAGTAATTTTTTAGCTTTTTCAGGATCATGAGTATATCCTTTTAATGCTTTATCAAAGTATTTAGGGAATGATGGTGGAATTACAGATGTTGCAGGCACTCGTAATCCTTTGTATAATTTTTCCCCAACTGCTTTGTTATCAAGGGCATAAGCCATTGCTTGACGTACACGCTTATCTTGGAATTTTGGATTATCCATTACGTTTACACCATTTTTCGCATCGTAATGACCTAATTTAAATCCAATGTAAGAGTAAGCTAACTCAGTTTTACCGATTAATTGGATATTTTTTAATTTTTTAGCTTGATCATATTGGTCAGCTGAAACAGAAGCGATATCGATATCTCCGTTAGCTAGAGAAGATGTAGCAATAGTTGGATTAACAACTTTTAAAAGTACACCGTCAAGTTTTGGTGCACCGTTCCAGTAATCTTTATTCGCTTCGAACTCTACAGCTTCACCTGGAGTGATCTTTTTAATTTTAAATGGTCCAAAGCCAATAGGAGCTTTACGAATTTGGTCAGATGATGCTAATTTATCGATTGGCACATTGCCTAAATATTTTTTAGGTAGTGGGTTAGTCCATAATCCAGTAAGTACAGATGGGTTAGCTTCTTTAAATGTAATTGAAATTGTTTTAGGATCAATTACTTTAACACCGGAAATATTTTTTGCTTTTCCGTTATGATAATCTTCCATACCTTCAATCATAGACATTTGTGAGTCATAACGTACACCTGTATATTTTGGATTACCAATTACTAGATAAGAATATTCTAAATCCTCTGCTGTAACTGGATCCCCATTCGTCCAATTTACATTATCGCGAATTTTTAATGTGATTGTCTTTTTGTCATCGCTTAATTTATATGTAGCAGCACCATCTTGGTCATAAATATAGTTTTCATCTGTTGAAAGTAGTGCTTCATCAAAAAATTGAAGAACTTGAGAATCTGGATCGCCTTCATAGAAAATTGTATTTAAGATACCTTCAAATGGCGTATCTGAAACTAAACCATATTTTAAAATGCCACCTGAAATCGATTTTTTGCTATTTGAAACTTTAATTGGAAAAGCAGCTTGATCGATTTGCTTAGTAGTAGTTGAAGTCTTTGTGTCGCCACCTTTACATGCTGAAAGAATCATCATAGATACTGCCATTGCGCTTAATACTTTAGTAAAGCTTTTTGCATTTTTCATATTTCCACTCTCCTTATTTTTTAATTAACCTCTTCTTTGTCTAGCATCAGCTGCACGCTTTAGCGCTTCACCGATGAAATTTATACTCAGCATGAGCACTAAAATCATGCACGATGCAGGTAACCATATCCACAACTTATTTTGTAAAACATCAGGATTTGTTGCATAACTAACTAGTGTTCCTAAACTTGGCGTACTTTCTGGTAAACCAAATCCAAGGAAGGTTAGACCAGATTCAATTCCAATATTTCCTGCTAAGTTTAAAGTGAATGCAACGATAATTAAAGAGCTTACATTTGGTAAAACGTGTGAGATGATGATTTTCCAATTCGGTGTGCCAATTGCTTTAGCTGCTGCCACATAATCTAATTCGCTCTCTGATAAAACTTTTGAACGAATTAACCTTGCTTTACCTGTCCATAAAAAAAGGCTCATAATAAGGACAAAATTTATGATTGAGAATTTAGGTACAACTGTTACGAATACAATAATTAACATTAAGGTTGGTAAGGATAAGAAAAAGTCAATAATACGCATTACGACACTGTCTACCCAACCACCAAAATAACCAGCTATTAAACCTAATGCTAGGCCTAGTAGATTTGTAATAATTGTGATGAAAAATCCAATCGTAAAGGAATTTCTTGTCCCAATTATTAATTGTCCAAATATATCACGTCCCCCGTAGTCAGTACCTAACCAATGAGTAGAGGAAGGAGGCTGATAGATTGATAGAAAGTCTACTTTAACAATTTGATCTTGATCTAGAATAAGCGAAGTACCATACACACTTATTATTATTAGGCCAAGCACGATAAGAGAACCTAAAGCTAACTTATCTCGTCTAAATTCAGCCCAAATGACACTAAATCCTGATGGACTTTTTCGTTGCTCAGTAATATGAGTTTGATTTTCGATTTTTAATTCCATAAATTTCACCTACCCTATTCAATCCGTATACGTGGATCTACGATGCTTAGAATAATATCTGAGATTAATGTCCCAAAAAGTGTTGCAAGACATGTCATTAAAACAAGCGCATTTACAACAGTAAAATCACGTAACATAACGGATTTGACGAACAGTTGTCCAATTCCTGGATAGCCAAAAATTGATTCTAAAAATACAGAACCAGCAATTAAACCAGTAATCTCATAACCTAAAAATGCAGCGATTGGTAAAAATGAATTTCGTAAAATATGTCGAGAATAAACCTTAGATTCAGGAACACCTTTTGATCTAGCTGTTCTTACAAAATCTTTTACTTTAGTATCAATAATTTCACTGCGTAAATATTGAGAAATTCCAACAGTTGAAATAAGTGCACCTGATAAAGTTGGTAAAACAAGGTGATCTAACTTGCTTACATAATAAGCAAAAGTTCCGTCAGCAATTTGAGGGTCTACGCTACCGCCCGTAGGGAAAAGATCAAAATAAAATCCAAAAACAAACAACATAACAATTCCAAAAATAAATAGAGGGGTAGCAAATCCTAAATAGTTATATCCGGTTATCAGCTTATCTGCCCACGTGTCGCTATAGCGTCCACTAATAATACCAAGTGGAATTGCCAGTAAATAAGTTACAATAAACACGCAGAGAGCAAGTAATACGGTATTTCCAATACGGTCACCGATTACATCAACTACATTGATTTTGTGTGTATAGGAAACACCAAAATCTCCTTTTGCAACATTTTTAATCCAATGATAATACTGAACATAAGCAGGATCATTTAAACCCATTTCTTCACGAATTTTTTCAATTTCTTGTGGATTAGCTTTTGGGTTAATCGATCGTCCAGTTAGAGCATCACCAGGCATTGCTTTAGCTAGTGCAAAGATTAGTATACTCAAGATAAGAAGCTGAGGAATCATGATGAGTATACGGCGAATGACAAATTTTAACATATTGGTTACTCCTTTCTAAGGTAATGCTACTCGATGAGTATCTGAGATTGGTTTTAAATCAAAAGGTCGACCATTTTCATCAAAGTAAGAAGAAGCATTTTGTTGATATTCTTTTCTTACTTCTTGTCTTTCTTTAATTTTTTCTTCTCGAACTTCTGGACGAATATCTGGTATTGCCGCAATTAAGCGCTTAGTGTATATATGTTGTGGGTTGTTTAAGATATCTTCAGTAGTGCCTTCCTCAACAAGTCGCCCTCTATACATAACACCAATTCGATCACATAAATGGCGAATAACGCCTAAGTCATGACCGATAAATAAATAAGTTAGTTTGAATTCTTCCTGTAAATCTTGTAAGAAATTAAGTACTTGTGCTTGTACTGAAACATCCAAAGCAGAAACAGGCTCATCTGCAACTATTAACTTAGGTTGTAAAGTTAATGCTCTAGCAATCCCGATTCGTTGACGTTGACCACCAGAAAATTCATGTGGATACTTATATAGTGATTCTGGAGATAAACCAACTTTATTAAGGTAGTAAAGTACTTTTTCACGTTCTTCTTCTTCAGTTAGGGTTTCATAGTTTCTTAGCGGTTCTGCAACTAAATCAATAATTCTCTTTTTAGGATTTAAAGAAGAGTATGGGTCTTGAAAGATCATTTGAATCTCTTGGCGAAATGCTCGCATTTGCTTTTTATTTAGTGTTATTAAGTCATTGTCTAAAAACTTAATACTGCCATTAGTAGCCTGTGTCAATTGAAGTATTGCCTTACCTGCAGTAGATTTTCCACTACCTGATTCTCCAATAAGGCCATATGTTTCGCCTTCGTTTAGTTCAAATGAAATTCCATCAACAGCTCGAACATGATCTACAACTGTTCGAAAAATACCACCACGGATAGGGTAATGTACTTTTAAGTTATCAACCTTTAATAGAGACATTTACGATCGGTGCTCCTTTCTCGTTCTTGAAATGGAAATGCTTATAACAAGAACAACGTACATAATGATTTGGTGTAACTTCGTGTAAGATAGGTTGATTTTCATGAGCATAATTTTGAATCCAAGGAATACGGTGGCTGAATCGGCAGCCTGTTCTAGGTAGTTTGTCTAATGGTGGAACTGTACCTTCAATAATATGAAGTCGTTGATTTTTTGAATGAGTAGTAGGAATAGAGTTTAATAGTGAGCGCGTATATGGGTGTAATGGATTATTTAGTATTTCTTCTACTGAACCAGTCTCAATAATTTGTCCAGCATACATAACTGCAACACGATCTGCTACTTCTGCAACAACACTTAAGTCATGCGTAATTAAAATGATGCCTAGCTTCGTTTTCTTCTGTATTTCTTTTAATAAATCCAATATTTGAGCTTGTATTGTTACATCTAAAGCAGTAGTTGGCTCATCTGCAATGATGAACGAAGGGTTACATGCAATGGCAATTGAAATCATAGCACGTTGTCTCATACCACCAGATAATTCATGCGGGTACTGTTTATAAGTAACCTCTGGCTTTGGAATTCCAACTTGATCTAATAACTCTAATGCACGCTCCTTTTTTTGTGAGCGTGAAAGATCAGTATGAAAATCTAAATTTTCTTCAATTTGTTTACCAATCGTCATTAAAGGATTTAGAGCAGTAAGAGGTTCTTGGAAAATCATTCCGATTTCCTTACCTCGAATTTTATTCAACTTACTATCATTTAGCGTTAGTAAATTTGTACCCTTGTAAGAGATCAATCCATTCATTTTTGTACGATTATTTGAATGTAGTCCTAGGATTGATAGGGCTAGTGCACTTTTACCGCAGCCTGATTCACCCACAATTGCAAGAACTTCATTTTCATGGACAGTTAGTGATACATCATCCACAGCAGGATAGTATTGGTTGTTTATACGAAACGATGTCGTTAAATGTTCGATTTCCAAAAGAGGTTTTGACATTTCGTGTCTCCTTTCGAGATTTCATGAGCAGAATTGTTGCTATATTTTGAATTTTCATAAGTATAATATTATTACGCGAATGTTTCAATATGAAAACATTTTCTGTAATATATAGTCCTTTTTGACTAAAATTCATTCAAAATTCGGATTAACTAGTAAATTAATAGGGAAAAAATGTCACTATGATTCGATAGAAAGGTTGATAGATTAAATAAAATAAGGGAGAGTAAGGAAAACACAAAATGAAAACGTTTCCAAAACGGTTTGAAGAGTAGATAAAAAGATGTGTTTGAAAATAAAGAAGAAATAAAGGGGTTTTTGTCGGAAGATGGAGTAATTTAGTGGAAAATATATTCTCGATGTACAATTTGTAGTTTGAAATTCCTAGTTCAAATTACCTACATTTAAGCAGGAAAATAAGAATTACATTAAAAAATCTAAATCTACTAAAAGCATTATATAAGAAAAGAAAAAAGCAGTATAAAGATAAAAGGATGAATAATCCATTTTATTTTACACTGCTTTTCTTAATTTAATCTTAAGTCTTAACTCAATTTAAGTAGGCTGTTAACATCCAAACATGCTTTGCAAGTTGTTCTCGAATGGCTAATAGTAAATCATGAGTAACTGAATCATTTTCAAACTCTGCAATTTCCATACCATCTTTTAATTCTTCAATTAAATAATTATAGTCTTTAGTAATGTCCTGAACCATTTCATCAGAAGTGATATTTTTATTTCCTTCTTTAAGACTTGAAGTATCAAGATATTCTCTCATTGTAGCCAGCGGTTTTCCACCAATTATTAACACTCGTTCTGCAAGCTCATCAATATGTAAACTTGCCTCATTGTAAAATTCCTCAAATTTAGTATGTAGAGTGAAAAAATTTGGACCTTTTACATACCAGTGATAGTTATGCAACTTTACAAATAGAATATTCCAGTCTGCTATTTGCTTGTTTAGCACATCAACAGTCGTTTTTGAGATGGATGATGTATCCATTAAAATCCCTCCTCTAAATGATGTAAAAGATTAAAAAACCATATACCCCATCTTAACTGATATTGAGTAAGAATAGTCATGGTAATATTTGATAGCTAAGACAACAATTAGTAAATTTAACGTTAAATTGTCAATAGTATAAATTTGAAATAGAAAACCCCATCTAACTGATGGGGTTTTAAATCTATGAATGAGACTTTTCTTCAGGAAGGGAAAGCTTAGGATCAATTCTAACTGCATCATCCTCATTAAACGCATTTTTTAATACTAAGAAAAATGAACCAATCATACCTAATAGAATGATAAAGTAAAAGAAAAAGATGAGTACATCATACGCCAATGTTTATACCCCCTTCGAAAATTCTCTGTATTCATATATATGATTGAAGGGAAGGACAGATAACCAAAATTCACAAAGTGTTCAAAATTTAGATGAATATTTTTGAAATGGTCGTTGTGGTGGATAATAAACTGCTGAACTTTATTTTATGAAGAAGAGATATTTGTGCTTAAAAATGGTTCAGGTCCTAAAGGGGTGCTTCTGAGTGATGAAATCGAAAAAACGAACACAACTAACTTTATGGATAGTTGTGAACTTCGTTGTATATGGCATAAACCCGATGAAATCATGATTTGATTTTTGAAACCAATTAGAATTCAGAAAAGCCACAAGCTGCAAAACTTGTGGCTTTTCTTCCTATATATAAACTGTTTTAAGCTGCATGATTATGATTTTTCTTAACATTAACAAGAACTGGAGCAGAAGAAAGTAAAATGGTTAAGACAACTGCACTGATAATATAGGAAGGAACCATATACCAAGCATTATATACTAATGAATAAAGTGAAACCGGAGTTCCTTTTGGAGCGTAAGAACCGTAGAACACGATTCCAGCTATAAAGTGACAGATGAATCGAGCTAGTGAGCCGATAAAAGTTCCTAAAATTATATAGGCTGCTGCACTTTTTTTATTGCCATTTGCCAAACTATTTTTTATTTGTTTATATACAAGACCAGCTAATCCGAGACTTGTAAATGCTACAATATAGTCTGAAAATACTTGGATAGGATGAACAAAATATAGCTTTGTTACGATTTGTAGTGCTGCTAATAATAGACCAGTAATTAATCCTTGTTTTAATCCCCAACGAAAAGCAATTAGAAAAACTGGAATCATTGATAATGATACAGAGCCACCTTGAGGTGCAGTAAATAATGGTAAAAAGTCAAATACAATTGCTAGTGCTGCACACATCGCTATTTCTGCCATTAATTGAATTTTTGATGTCTTCATATAAATTTCCCCCTTTATCTAATGGACAACTTATGTAGTGAAACACATTGTAAATAATGATGTTTGAGTGAATATTCGCCTACTTTTTGTAATGTCTAGTTCCAGCACCTTGCCCTTTCTGGTGTCGGGGTAAAAGCGAGTCGCTTCCACATTTCAATTTAGGGAGATTTCGGTAGGAATAAATAAAAAAAGCAATACTGGGTAGCATGATGATCCCTAGCGTTGCTTTTTCATCGTGCCACATCCCTACGTTAGTACTAACTAACAGGTTCAGAGGGTAAGAATAGCTAATTTATTCACTCTCAGCCAAATGGCTCCCCTTGTGGTTTTAGCTTACATTTAGTTGTCTTTACTAAATATAGTCAAGGTCATTTAAAAATACAATTAATTTATCTGTAAAAATTAAAAAAATTTGGCCATTGTTAATGGAATCTATGTAAGAATCGCGAAAAACATTAACCGAGTTAACTTTTTAGATAGTCATTAAAATTATTTTTAAAAAATGAGTGTAATCATAGCTATTATGTAAAAAATAAGCATTATAACTTTTATCTTATTTATACTGGTCATAAATTATTCACAATGGCTTGCTTTTCATTTTAAAATTTACCGTGTAGAATGAATACGAAAGAAACAGCTAAATTTTGGCAGAAAGTGTAAATAATTTGAAGGAGACAGTGAGATGATTCAAGTATTATTTGTCTGTTTAGGTAACATTTGTCGATCGCCAATGGCTGAGGCTGTTTTTCGTCATTTAGTGACAGAAAAAGGGTTAGATAAACAATTTATGATAGACTCAGCTGGTACTGGAGATTGGCATTTAGGTCACCCTCCACATAAGGGAACACAAGGTTTATTGAGTGAAAAAGGTATAATGTGCGAAGGTATGAAAGCTCGAAAAGTGACAGAAAATGACTTTAAATATTTTAGTTATATTGTTGCTATGGATGCACAGAATAAAGAGGATTTAATGAATTTAGCAAGAAATAATTGTATAGGAGAGATTTCACTACTTTCAGATTATGTTCCAACATCAATGTGGAAGGAAGTGCCTGATCCATATTATACGGGTAATTTTAATGAAGTATATGACATCATCACAGAAGGATGCTCTCATTTACTTCAGCATATTTTAAAGCAACACCAATTAACAGTTTAGAGGAGGATGTAGAATGTCAAAACGTAACAAAGCTTTACGCAATATTCTAGTCGGAGTCGCAATTGGTGCAGGGGTTACGCTACTTAACAAGGAAAATCGCGAGAAAATCTCACGTAAAGGAAGAAGCGTAACAAACAAATTAAATCAAATTAAAGATGATCCAGAAATCGTAAAAGGTGCTGTTCGAAATCAGTTGAGAGTAGTACAAAGCTCAGTTGAGAAATTGGAAGGCAATGTACAGCTTGTAAAAGATAAATGGATCGAAATTAAAGATTCAACATTAAATAAGTTTGATAAAGGATCTTCTAAAGTTTCAGAAAAAGCAGTTGAAGCTGTAGAAGCGAAAATTGAAGATTCAATCGACCTAGAAGAAGGAAAATCACAAATTTCAGCGACTTCACTAGAAGTAAACCATGAGAATGAATCTTCTGAAACTGACGAGCAGTTAGAAGCTACTCTTGAAGGTATTGAAGATTTAACTGATGAAAATGCAGATGAAGTACAAGAGAAAGTAGAATCAATTTTATTGGCAGGTAATACATCTAAAGAATAACAATTGAAGGTGTCAATTTGATTAAGAAAAAGAATTCTATTGTAGCATTTGTTTGGGATTTAGTGAAAAAGTGTATGGAAGACGAAATAGTATCTCGTTCAGCGGAGCTAGCATATTACTTAATGCTATCTCTTTTTCCATTTCTACTTGTTCTAACTCAAGTCGTAACCTATTTACCACTTTCTACTGATCAAATATTGTCATTCTTGAGTCAGTATGCTCCGCCAGACGCTATGGCTATTATACGAAGTAACTTGCAGTTAATAATCGGGCAATCACATGGTGGAGTATTATCAGTAGGGTTAATTGCAACTATTTGGGCTGCGTCCAATGGGATTAATGCAATTATCCGAGCACTTAATGATGCGTATGATGTAGAGGATAAACGAAATTACTTTGTTACAAGAGGAGTTTCAATTCTTTTAACAATTATTATGATTTTTGTGATTGTGTTTGCATTATTAATACCAGTGTTCGGGAAAGTAATTGCTAAGTCTGTATTTCAATTTTTAGATATATCTCAGGATTTCTTATATACTTGGAGCTTAATTCGTTGGTCACTAAGCTTTGTAATCCTAATGATTGTATTTACTGTTCTCTATTCAATTGGACCGAGTAAAGTAGTTCACATTAAAAAGGTATTCTTTGGTTCACTATTTGCAACATTTGGATGGATCATTTCTTCATTTGGATTTGCTTTTTACGTTGATAACTTTGGTAATTACACAAGTCATTATGGTAGTTTAGGTGGAATTATTGTCTTAATGATTTGGTTTTTTATTTCGGCAATGGTTGTGATTATTGGTGGAGAGCTTAATGCATTAATAAAGCAAAGACAGTATGGTAAGCACAAAGCTAAACCAAAATTAATTGACCCTACTAATCCAAATCCAAAATAGTTTCTTCTATAATATATTGGAGTTTTCTTCCATGAGTAGTCTTATTTTAGAGAGGTAAACTAAAAAAGACTTCAAAAAGGGAGGAATTTTAAAATGAGTAATAATAAGAAAAACCATAATGATAAATCAAATAAGAAACAAAAAAGTAGCTCACATCCAAAGGGCAAAACTAGTGGTTCTGCAAACGGACATAATGATTATCATTAATTTTTTAGACTGACTAGAATAATTGCTTTTCCTGCTAAAAAGCTCATTACTAGTCAGTTTAAAAGAAAAAGCATCGTACAATTATTGTACGATGCTTTTTTTTAATCTCTTAATAATCTTAATGAGTTAAGAATAACTAAAATTGTACTTCCTTCGTGACCGATTACGCCATAAGGTAAATCAATAATTTGTAGGAAATTCGAGCAGATAAGGAATGCGATTACGCTTAGTGAAAAGATAATATTTTGTTTTACGATCTTGTTCATGCGTTTAGATAAAATGATTGCTTTTGATATTTTTGTTAAATCGTTCTTCATTAAAACGACATCTGCAGTTTCAAGAGCAACTCCAGTTCCGCCACCCATTGCAATTCCTACATTTGCAGTCGCTAGAGCAGGGGCATCGTTTATACCATCACCAACCATTGCTACTTGACCGTAGTTGTCTTTTAGCTTTTTAACAATCGAAACTTTTTCATCTGGTAAGCATGATGCAAAGTATTCATTGATTTCACTTTCGGCAGCAATTGCTTTCGCCGTTTGTTCAGAGTCACCTGTAATCATGACTGTTTGAACACCTAATTTATTTAAAGTAGATAGGGCTTGCTTTGATTCGTTACGAACTAAATCTTTTAATGAGAAAATCGCAACAACTTTATCTTGCGTACCTACATAAACAATTGTATTTCCTTCTTGTTCCCATTGTTGTTCAAAATGAATAAGAGGGTTTTGTTTCATCGTTACGAATTCTTTTTTACCTACTTTGTATTCTGTACCATTTAAAATCGCTGATACACCGAAACCAGGGTGGTCATCAATTTGTTCAAATGATGAAGATACTGTGATTCCTTGTTTCGTTGCGTATTCAACAATTGCTGAAGCTAGTGGGTGAGTTGAGTATCTTTCAATTGAAGCAACGATCGATAATAACTCTGTACGATCAAAATCGTCTATTTTCTCAAAACCAGTTACCTCGGGTTTACCAATCGTTAAAGTACCAGTTTTATCGAATGCGATTGCTTTTAATACACCTAATCGCTCAAGATGAATACCACCTTTAACAAGAATTCCCGACTTTGCACCATTTGAGATTGCAGATAAAACAGCTGGTGTAATCGATGCTACTAATGCACAAGGTGATGCAACAACTAGCAAAATCATTGCTCGATAAAATGTTGTTGTCCATGACCAATCTAATGCAAAATGCGGTAAAAACATCATAAATAATACGGCAATTAATACTCCTTTTACATATACACCTTCAAATTTTTCAATGAATTGTTGAGAAGGAGTTTGTTCACTTTGAGCTGTTTGTACAAGATTAATGATTTTTTGGAAAAGAGTTTCATCACTATGCTTCGTAATTTCGACTACTAGCGTTCCTTTAATATTGATTGTTCCTGCAAACACTTCATCATTTAAGTTTTTAACAACAGGAACTGATTCACCTGTAAGAGCAGCTTCATCAACTAATGTTTCTCCTTTAACGATCTGACCATCAGCAGGAATACGTTCCCCAGCTTTAATTAAAATATAATCACCAATGTTTAGACTTTTAATGCCGACGACTTCTTCAACTTCATCGACTAATCGGATTGCTGTTTGTGGCTGAAGAGATAATAGTGAAGAAATCTCTTTATTTGTTTTATTTAACGTATATGTTTCAAGTGCGCCACTTAATGCAAATATGAAAATTAGTACGGCACCTTCAGTCCAATATCCAATTGCAGCTGAACCAACTGCCGCAATAATCATTAGCATTTCAACGTTTAGTTCCTTTTCAGCAATCGTATCTTCAATACCTTCCTTTGCCTTTGCGTAACCTCCAATACAAAATGCTAAAACATATAAAATAATCGACATGATTGAATTATCGTTTTTAACGAATGAAGCAATTAGAATTAATACACCAGAAACTAAAGCGGCAATTAATTCTCCATGTTTTGAAAGAAATGATGTAGATTCCACATGGTCGGCTTCATATGTAGCATGAATCGTTGTAACTTTTGGACTTGCTTCCATAATAAATACCCCTTTCTTATTTTCAATTGAGAAAAATAATCAAATTCACTATCCTTATAAAACGACGAAAGCTGCCGTCCTAGGACAGCAGCGTACATTTTATAAGATCTTACTATTTATTTAATCTCTAAGTTGTGTAGTTCACAGATTTCTTAATTAAAATAATTCTTATTAAATATATATTACCACATTACTTTATATGTGAGAAAAAAATTTACTTTTAGATTAAAAATATTTTAATGAATGATGGGAAATAAAGGTTAATGGAGACAAACTTGAGAAGTGGATGATTTATCTAAAATTCCAAAAATGAAATAATAAAAATTGAACATGAGATTTGAATAGTCAATAAATACCTTAGAATAAAAGCATTACTCAATATAACATAGCAAATGGTTTGTACAAATTGATCTATTGGAGGGAAGATATATGCTTAGAAAATCTGCTAGTTATAAAACAAATATTGAAGAACAAAGAGCAAGATTATATAAATTAACTACGGTAAAGGATTACACAGACCCCGAGGTTGTACACTTAAGCCAGCTACTAGATAAAGAAATAAACAAGATGCAAGTTCCGAATAATAAAATCTCCAGCAAAGAATTAGAAATTTAAATGTAAATGATTGAGTATCGTATCTCGATCATTTTTATTTTTATAAACATATAAGAAAATGCGGATCATGAAATAAAAAATAAGTCGTTTTTTTTATTTCATAATTGAAATGAAACGTTTTGATTATGGAATGCTCCCATTTTTTTATTATGATACGATAGATAAATTACAATAGTTTAATAACATGTTTCGAAAATTTGGTTTAGGTGACAATAATAATAAGATGTGTTTATAGAGCTAAATCTAACCACTAAAACTTTCAACTTTCTTTAGAAATCTATGATTAAATTAATATTTTTTTTATGAAATATAAACATCTGGGGGAATATTAGTGCACAGGTTCATGGGGCGTTACGCAGACTTAATTATTCATTTTTTTAATGGAGATAATTGGCACAACTTAGCAGATTTATCATTAAAAACGGGTTTTTCTAAAAGTACAATATGGAGAGATTTAGAATTTTTGGAGACTGTCCTGCCAAAAGGTTGGCAATTTGAGAAGGACGATACCCGAGGAATTTTTTTGAAAAAGCCAGAAAATGGTACTTTGGAAAATTTACTTGGACAAATAAGAGATCAAAACGAATACTTTCAAATTTTGAAATTAATTATTTTAAATAATGGAGTAGATATATCTCAAATAACGGAAAATGTTCATATAAGTCGGTCAACGGCATATAGACATCTTGAAAAAATAAAACAATTGATTAAAGAATCGGGGATTTCCTTATCTGTAAGTCCTTTTAAGTTAGAAGGGGATGAGAAGGTAATACGCCATTTTATCTTAGGTTTTCTACAGTTTATGGATTTTGATCCTGAATCGGAATCAGATCAGAATATTGATGCTAAAAATTTTCAATCCAAATTATTAGAGTTAGGTAGTAAATATTCTGTTTCATTTAGAACCGGTGCGATAGATAGACTATCTTTGTATATATTTATTTCTAATTTACGGGTTTCGATGGAATATTATGTAAAATTCCCACTAACTATTACGATAAATAGTATCGAATCAAGGTTTATGGATTTTGCTAAAGAATTAGTCCAATTTATGGTTAAGTGCCCGAATAGAGAGCTTCAATTACAAGAAATGTACTCATATGTAATTTACTTAATGAGTGAAGAAAAACCGCCAAATCGTTCGGAATATATTAAATATGCTAAGAGTATTTTAAGAACCAAAAGAGGGTTGCCTGTTCTTGAAACATTTAAGATTCTCGAAGAACATATAGGGTTTAATCTTTCAGAGGATGAACTAGTCGTTTATTATTGGTTTCAGAAAATAAAAAGAATGTTAATAGAAACTGAATTTGGAATTGGTATGGGAAGAGGATATTTACTACAATATGCTCCTTACTTTGAATCAAATCCGTTTTATAAAACTGTTGAGGAGATTGTGACTAGAATTTGTATTGAAAATGATTTAAAACCAAATGAACATGATATTTTGGATTTCTTTCTTCTCGTTCAAACTTCTTTATTAAGAAAAAAAGAACGGTTTTCTATAAATACGGCATTAATTAGTAGGTCAAATATAGAAAAAAATTATGTTGAATCAGTACTAAAATATCACTTTTGTCATGCTTTAAGTATTACTAAAACAGATGCATTTACGAACGATTATAGACAAAAGTACGACGAATATGACTTGATCATTACTACGGATTCAAAGGTTGTAGGGGTTGTTCACGTTCCAAGAATAACTATTTCAGCTATACCATTACTTTCTGAAATAAATAAAATACGAGAGTTTATTGATGAAAAGTTTGCAGAACTATACGGTTTAGATGCATCAATAATCTATCCGTTTACTGATATTAACCAATAATGATTGAATGCCCTAAAAATTTTGCAAATGAAATTAATCGTTTTTCTCTATAAAAAAGAATCTTATTTTCCCTGATTCAAGGGTGTAAATATGATTCTTTTTAAATGGATTTAAACATATTCCGATAAATTCCAAGTCCTGTTTTCCTTACATATATTTTAAGCTATTGTATTGGAGAAATATCATAAATTTCTGTATTAAATTATTATCATAATGTTTATTACTTAAAGAATTAAGTTCATGTATTATTTCTTTTTGATCTAAAGATTGTTTATACACTCTTCCATTTTTCATTACATCATAAGAATCCACGATTCGGATAATTTTAGAGAGTAATGGAATTTTATCTCCTTTTCTTCCAAAGTAACCCGTGCCATCTACATTTTCATGATGAAATAATACAACGTCTTTATAATCATCTATGAAATAAGAAGTATTTTTTAATATCTCTTCACCAAGTTTCGCATGACACTTAATGAACTCAAACTCTAAACCGCTTAATCTCTCTTTTTTTTCTAATAGAACAGGAGGGACCATGATTTTACCGATATCATGGAATGTACCTAGAAATATTAAATGCTCCGGATTTTGAACGCCTAAAAAACGACCGAAATTATATGAAATCATTCCAACTCTAAGAGAGTGTTCGTAAGTGTTTTTACAATGATTGTGTAACATTTTTAATAAAGAATGACTGTTTCTCAACTTCAACACCTCATCAGTACATTTGTTATTTTAACTGTACCATTAAGAAGTTTACGTATAGATTCTAATGTAAAATAAGAAAATTCATTTTTGGGACAAATAACATCGTTTTAGTTTCCTTTATTAAAGTATAAAATTTCTAATTACCTTTTTCATGGGATTCATTCATATATTTGAATTTCTTTTATGGGATAAATCATTTCGTATAAGAAATTTTAGCTCTTCCTTTTTTTTGTAATATGTAATTAGAACGTTTACTAAACAAAAGGAGAGAGAAGACATGGTAGAAAAAAATGTATTTAACTTTAAAAAGGTAATTGGAGGAGGGATCCTAACAACTGCAACGGTAGTTTTGTTTGCTACAAACCACACATTCGCTGCAATAAATCCAACTGATGTTTTATCAAGTTCAGACGGAAAAGGTGCAACGACTTATGGACACGTAAAAATTATACCTGGGGATGGAACTACAGGACCGGTTGATCCAGTTGTACCTAGTCAACCAGGTGGAGAAACTGGAAATACTGGATCATTAACAATTGACTATGTAACACCTTTAGAATTTGGAACTCATCAAATACAAGGTAGTTCAATCGTTGTAAATGCAACGTCCCAAAATCCAAACGTTCAGGTTACAGATGTTCGTGCAACAGGTGCCGGATGGACACTACAAGTTACGGCATCACCATTTGTAGAACAAAATGACAATTCAAAAAAATTAATCGGTGCGACATTAAGTTTTCCTGCAGGTGAGGCGTTGAGTACTGCTGGTAATGTAAGCCAAGCACCTACAATGCGAGCGATCACACTGAATACAGATCAATCTTCATCTGATATTCTTATGACAGCCCAAGCAAATCAGGGTATGGGTACTTGGGTAGATAAATTAGATCCAGCTCAAATTAAATTAAATATACCTTCTGGAAACTTAGAGGGAGATTATGTTTCAACTTTGAATTGGACATTATTAGATGCTCCGCAATAAAAAATAATGAGTAAGTTAGGATGAGATATACCGATTATTAGTAAAATTAAACTTGGATAATGGAATGATTGTCTAAGTTTAATTTTGTTATGAACATCTTTGAGTATACAGGAGGTTAGAATTGAATGAAAAAATGGTTTTCTATTTTAATGGCTGTATTTATTGGAATCAGTTTTATAAATCTAAATTCAGCCTATGCTAGTTCCATGAATTATTCGGTTAAAGCTGACATTCCTGAAAATCAAATGAATGATAAAGTTTCATATTTTGATCTAAAAATGACCCCAGCTAAGAGCCAAATAATTTCCTTAACAGTTCGAAATGAAGAAAATAATCCGATTGAATTAATGATCGAGCCAAACACAGCTATTACGAATCAAAACGGGGTAATCGATTATAATCGACATAACTATAAAAAAGATTCGTCTCTAAAGTATGCATTTTCGGATATTATTTCAAAAAAACAAAAAGTTGTATTAAAAGGTAAAGAAACAAAGAGAGTGTTTTTTACAATTCAAATGCCTAAAAAGTCATTTGATGGAATTATTTTAGGTGGCTTTTATATTAGTAAAATAAACAATGAACAAGAAATAAAGAAGCAGAGTAATGTACAAGTAAAAAATGAGTTTTCATATGTAATTGGTGTAAAGCTTTCTGAAACAGAAGCTATCGTACAGCCTGAATTAAAATTAAATAAAGTAAAAGCAGATTTACTAAATTATCGAACTGTAGTGACAGCAAATATACAAAATACTGAGGCTACGATTATTAATAACTTAAACATTGAAGCAACCGTTACAAAAGAGGGGCAAAAAAAGAGTCTACACAAAAGTAAAAAAGAAAACTTATCAATGGCTCCGAATTCCAATTTCGATTTTCCTATTAGTTGGGATCAACAAGAATTAAAGCCTGGTAAATATCATTTGTATATTACTGCGAAAGATAAAAATCATGTGTGGGAATTTGATAAAATGTTTGAAATTAAAGAGAATGATGCTGAATTAAATAAGCAAGCAGTAGAGCTAGAAAAAAATAATTATCTTATCTATATAGGAATTGCCCTACTGTTTCTAATTGTTATCGTTCTTATATTTTGGTTTAGAAAAAAGAAAAAAGAAGACGATCAATCATGAAAAAATTGGTTAAAAAATTTCACGTTATTAGTTTATTATGTATAGTTACTTTTTGTATTAATATACCAAGCGCTATGTGGCTAAATACTAAACGAGTTGAGGCCGCAAATGAAAATAACCCTCCTTCAAAAATTAATTTAAACAATATATTCACGACTCCTTCAGTTTCGAATAGTTCTGTTATTGGAGGGAACATTGTTCAAATTACACCAAATACCACTTATCAAAAAGGGGGTATTTGGTCAACTGTAAACAATAAAATGGATTTAACGAAAGATTTTAGCTCTACAATGTATATGTATTTTGGCAATCAAGGTTCCAATGCTGGAGACGGTATGGCGTTCGTAATGCATAACGATCCAAATGGTACGAATGCCCTTTCACCTAATACTGGCTCTGGCCTTGGAGTATATGCAGGACAAGCAAATGGAGCCTCAAAGACTAATGGAATACAAAAAAGTTTTGCCATTGAGTTTGATACATTTATAAATAATAGTGGTTCTGATGGTTATTTTGATACAAATGTAACAGCAGGAAATCACATCGCATGGAGTTACCCAGGTAAAATTGAAACCTATATAGATTACAATATATTTTTAGATTATAGAAGAACAATGAAGCACAATAATGTAGATGGAAATGTAGGTGTCCAATTTGTTCAGGGAGGTTTATCAAACGATAAATGGAGAAAATTTACTATTAAATGGGATGCTTCTAATTCTAAGCTTACCTATCAGTTGGAAGGGCTAAATCCTGTGGTAGTACCAATAAATGTACAAGATGTATTTGGATCAACGAGTGTATATTGGGGATTTACCGGTTCTACAGGTAGTCGATATGAATTAAACCGAGTAACTTTTGATAGTGTACCAGGACTTGTTGATGCAAATGTAAGTGAAACAATTACAAGGTCTGATGGATCAGTCGTAGAAGATCAATCTTACGTTTCCAAAGGAGAAGAATTAACTTATACAATCAATGCAAAATACCTTTCTGGTAAACAGGATTGGCAAAATATTAGATTGAAAACCTTGTTGAATAATTATGTTACCTATATTCCTAATACTTTAGAAATTAGCAATGGAAGTAATAATATTAAACTAGATGATGAAACCTGGAATGATAAATCATTAGCCGTTAACATTCCGAATTTAAATACAAACAATCATTTTGCAACTCTAAAATTTAAAGTAAAAGTTAATAGTGTAACAGAAGATACGCTAGTTTCTGAAGAATCCACCTTTGAAGGTGATAATTATATTGCGCATACTGAATTAAGCCAATTTATCATTAAAAAAAATCAAGCTCCTATAGTGAAAATGAATGATACGGAACCAATTCATTTACGTATAGGAGAAGATTATGAAGTAAAAGGAACATGGTCAGACGAAGATAGTAAAACAAATTCTCTGTACTTTGTAATAAATGGGAACTTAATGAATGTTGAGAGCGTAGACAATGGTGGCTCGTCTACTTCTCAAGAATGGAGTTATTTAGTATCAGCAGATAATTTAAAATTAGGTGAAAATACTTTCCAAGTTTATGCAAAAGATGAGGAAGGTGTTATTTCTACACAGGAAGAATTAAAAATTGTTGTAGAAAGTCCTCCAACTATTTATTTAAATGAAGCTAATAATGAAATTCCATTGGATTTTGGTGATCATTTTACGCTAAATGGAAGCTGGAGTGATCAAGACAGTGAACAAGTAGATTTATTCTATGTAATAGATAATGAGGCTCCTGTGAAATTTGCATCTAACGTATCAAACACATCTAATAAAGGCGAATATGTTGATTTTCAATATACAGTTCCTAGTGAACAATTTTCGATTGGTACACATGAGATTGCCGTCTATAGTATAGATGATTCAAATCATCGATCAAATCAAATAAAGTTAACTTTAAATGTTTCAGGTGATTTGAGGTTTGAAACAGTATCAAATAATGTTAGTTTCGAAACGGTTAAGATCTCAAATAAAACCACTATTTCAAAGCGGAATGATGATTGGATAATAAATGTAAAAGATTCTCGTGGTTCTGATTCCAGGTGGCGAATGACTGCCACTTTAACAGAAGAATTTTTAAATGATGAGGGGCAGCTCTTGAACGACGCATTAATTTTTATTGATGACAAAGGAATAGAGACGATAATGAAGCTAGGAGTACCGATGAGCGTCTTTGAGATTGAGACAAAAAGTCAAAAAAACATTTCGGTAAATTGGCAATCAAATCAAGGACTGTTATTAAAAATTAATCCTTCTGTACATGCTGGGAATTATAGTGGAAAAATAGATTGGACCTTAGTCGATGCTCCTTAAAAATAACGTGGTAAAGCTTGTAAAAGAGCCCGAACTAATGATTAGGGCTCTTTTTGTTGTTTAAATAAATTCCATTATCTTATATAAAAGTTAAAAACATTCAGTGTCTAAATAGAAATAAAAATTTCAACTTTGAAAATTTATTCATAGAGATATTCATTAAAATTAAAATGGAATTTATTAAAGAATTTTAAGCATCAAACCGATATTTATACAGTAAGCACATTAAATACATATTTGTTACTACATTAAAGACTTATTAATAATGAGTTCATCTAGTTTAATTTGAAAAAGTATAGCAAATATAAATAAAAATAAAAAGCTGGTGGAGATTTTGAAAAAAAAAATTATACAATCAATTGCAATCATAGGATCTGTTTCATGTATTAATTCTATGGATCTATTAGAAGCGGATGCAGAAAGTACTAACACAAGTCAACCTAAAGTATTGGTCTCATACGAGGGTCATTATATTTCAACAGGTAACGGAGTACGTATTCGTTCAGGGGCAGGAACGAATTATAGTATTTTAGGTAGTGTAAATAAGAATGCTAAATTAGATGTCAAATCTTTCTCAAATGATTGGTATAAGATTATTTATAAAGGAAGAATTGGTTACATAAGCGGCAATTATGTTCAGAAACAAAAGAACAATGAAGATGAAAAACCTTTAATCAATAGGATTAATTATATTGTAACAGGGAACAGAGTAAATATTCGTACAGGTGGTGGAACGAATTACAATATAATAGGTAGTGCGACTAAGAAGCAAAAGGTAGAAGTTATTTCAACTTCAAATGGTTGGCACAAGATAAACTATAAAGGAAAAATTGCTTATATTAGTGCAGTATATACTGAAAAAGAAAGTGAACATTCAACCGTTACGACTAGTAATGAACAAAATATGATTTCTTTTGCAAAACAATTTTTAGGAGTTCCTTACAAGTGGGCAGGAGTATCTCCTACGGGTTTTGATTGCAGTGGTTTTATTTATTATGTCCTTAAGGAAAATGGTATGCCGTATGGAAGAACAAATGTATCAGGTTATTGGTACAATAATACTTCATTCCAAAAAGTGACAAATTCAAAGCCAGGTGATTTGATATTTTTTCAAAACACATATACATATGGCCCATCACACATAGGCATCATGTTAAATAAAAATGAATTTATTCAAGCAGGTAGTAGTACTGGCGTAACGATTTCTAATATTAATGACTCTTATTGGAAAAAGCATTTTTTAGGGTATAAGCGAATTAAATCATAAATAATTTTTACAAAGTTTTATCCTCATAAATTACTTTTATAAAGAATTCCAACAATTGTCTTAAACATAAGGGCTTTCGCAAAATCAAACCAATAGTAGGAATGTCCCATAGATGATAGAATAAACTGTATTCTATAGAGAGAAAAAGGCTTATGGAGGGAAACAATGTCTGCAAAGAGATTTTTTACACATCCTTTGGGAGTGATTGCATCAGCGGTTATTACAACTTTTTTATGGGGAAGCGCATTTCCGTTTATTAAGCTAAGTTATGAGCACTTGCATATTGAGAAGAATGAGCTTTGGAAACAAATGATTTTTGCGGGTTATCGTTTCTTTTTGGCCTCATTTTTAATTTTAATATTTTTTACGATAATTGGTAGAAAGTTAACTTTTAAGCGAGATACTTTTTTTGTAGTTGGAAAAGTAGGTTTGTTTCAAACGTTTTTACAATATGTGTTGTTTTATATTGGATTGAGTTTTTCAACGGGCGTTCAAGGCTCGATTATTGCTGGAACTACTTCGTTTTTTCAACTTTTAGCAGCGCATTTTATGTATAAAAATGATCGTTTAAACTTGCGTAAGATTCTTGGTGTAACGGTAGGGTTTGCGGGTGTTATTATCGTAAATATTACAAAAGGCACTCTTTCTTTACATTTAGGAATTGGCGAGATTTTATTATTGTTTGCAATGGCGTTTGGTGGCTATGGTAATGTACTTGCTAAGGAAGCTGCAAAGAAAGTGGATGTTGCCTATTTAACGGCATATCAAATGATGATCGGTTCGATTGGATTGTTATTAATAGGTGGATTAACAACAGGATTTTTACCGTTCCACTTTGATTTAAAAACGTTTGGCATGTTAGTTTATTTATCGGTGCTTTCATCTGTAGGTTTCATACTGTGGAACAATGTCATGAAATATAACCAAGTTGGAAAAGTATCAATGTACTTATTCTTAGTTCCTGTTTTTGGTGTGATTTTATCATCAATCATGCTGAATGAAGTGTTATCTTATCTTGTATTTATTGGATTAATTATGGTTACGTCAGGTATTATTATTGTGAATTATCAAAAGGATCAACGAAGCACTCCTATGAAGAGTGCGTCTTGACTCGAATAGAATGCATCTCGTATAAAAGCAACTCTACTTTTTAATAATAAGGTGGAGTTGCTTTTTTTTGTAGATCGTTATGAAAAAGGGAGGTACATAGTTGTCAAAGTTTGATAAAGCAATGAATAAAGAAGTTGAAACAGCTGTAGATGATGCTACTGACTTTAAGGTCTCCTATCGAAAGAAACGTAGAAATAGTGGAAGTTTTATCGTATTTGTTGGTCCAGCCTTTCTAGTATTTGCAGCCTTAGTGCTTATTCCATTTTTAATGGGTTTGTATTATTCCTTTACAAACTGGAATGGGGTAGTTGGAAATATTCATTATGTCGGTTTTGATAATTATAAGTACATATTTACGCAAGATGCAGACTTTAAACAGTCTTTTATTATTACCACAAAGTATACGTTTTTTGCTGTAATCTTAACGAATTTGATTGGCTTTGGCTTAGCTCTATTAGTTACTAAGGGGCTTAAATCAAGAAATGTTCTTAGGACGATTTTCTTTTTACCTAACTTAATAGGTGGTTTATTACTCGGTTTTATTTGGCAATTCATTTTTAATAAAGGTCTCACTTCATTAGGAGCTGCGCTTGGAATCGATTCCTTAATGCAGTCATTATTAGGTACTGCAAATGGCGCGTTTTGGGCAATTATTATTGTAGCCATCTGGCAAGGTGCAGGATATATCATGATTATTTATGTAGCGGCACTCCAAGGAGTACCTCAAGAATTGATTGAAGCAGCTCAAGTTGACGGCGCAGATCGTTTTACAACTTTAAGGAAAATCATCATTCCAATGGTAGCACCAGCTGTAACTGTATGTTTATTTTTAACAATCTCATGGTCGTTTAAAGTATTTGACCAAAATTTATCACTTACTGGTGGTGGACCATTTAAATCGACGGAAATGCTTGCGCTAAACATTTATACAGAAGCATTTGTAAACAATCGATACGGATTAGGGGAAGCAAAAGCAATAGTCTTCTTCGTCGTTGTCGCAGCTATTTCAATTCTCCAAGTTTATTTAACGAAGAAAAGGGAGGTTGAAGCATAGTGGAAAATGAACGCTATACCGGACTGACGTTTTTGCTTGAGCTATTTGGGATTATTTTAGCGATATTTTTCCTTGTCCCTTTCTACTATGTATTAGGAAACTCGTTTAAATCCTTTGCAGATATTTTGCAAAATACATCATCGCTACCAAAATCATTAGATTTTACAAATTACTCACAAGCGATTGCCGTCATGGATTTCTGGAGGGCTTTATTGAATTCTTTGATTGTAACCGTAGCTAGTAATGTGTTAATCGTTTTATTTTGCTCAATGGCAGCTTATAAACTCGTTCGCACAAGGCATAAAATTTCAACGGTTATTTTCTTTATTTTTGTTGCAACAATGGTCATTCCTTTTCAATCAATTATGATTCCACTTGTTAAAGTTGGAAGTACACTTCATTTAATGAATAGTCATTATGGACTTGTTGTGATGTATTTAGCGTTTGGCTCAGCACTTTCAATTTTTCTCTATCACGGTTTTATAAAAGGAATTCCAATTGAACTTGAAGAAGCGGCAATTATTGATGGATGTTCACCATATATGGTTTTTTGGAAAGTGGTGTTTCCTTTATTAAAACCGATCACCGTAACAATTGTTATATTGAATACTTTATGGATTTGGAATGATTTCTTGTTACCATCTCTAGTTTTGCGTGATGAAGAGCTACGCACGATACCACTGGCTACTTTTTATTTTTTTGGTGCGTATACGAAACAATGGAATTTAGCACTTGCTGGATTAGTTTTAGGCATTACACCATTATTGATCTTTTTCTTCGCTGCCCAAAAACAAATTATCCGAGGTATTACAAGTGGCTCAATAAAGTAAGTTAAGGAGAATCATATGAATAAAAAATTATTTAAGTCGATTGCCGTTTTATCAACTAGTATGTTGTTGTTTACTGGATGTAATAATAACAAAGAAGAAACAAAAAAGCCTGGTGCTAATGAAAAAATTACATTAAATATTTTTCAATTTAAAGCTGAAATTGCAAAAGATCTAGAGGCTTTAACAAAGGAATATGAAAAGGAAAATAAAAATGTAACGGTAAAGGTTCAAACAGTAGGTGGTGGTGCAGATTATGGAGCAGCATTGAAAGCTCAATTTGCATCAGGAAATGAACCAGATATTTTCAATAATGGGGGATACCAAGAGGCCGTTACTTGGAAGGACAAACTCGAGGACTTGTCGGATCAAGATTGGGTGAAGGATTTATATCCGGAAACTGAAAAACCGATGACAGTTGATGGAAAATTACTCGGAATGCCTATGAACACGGAAGGCTATGGCTTCATTTACAATAAAGATTTATTTGATAAAGCTGGTATTACACAATTGCCAAAAACATTAACTGAATTAGAGGCAACAGCAAAAAAATTAAAAGACGCTGGCATTACGCCGTTCTCAGTTGGATATGGTGAGTGGTGGATTTTAGGAATTCA
>NZ_NTZO01000228.1 GCF_002559405.1 Bacillus sp. AFS001701
AGTATCAATAAGTAATTATATAAATTTTTCAATTTGGAGGAAGTTATTATGAAAAAGAAATTAGCAGCTATACCTTTAGTCACGGCACTTGCAATAACTCCACTGACATCTGTTTTTGGTGAAAGCAACGAAGTTAATGCTAGTTCGTCATCTCAAATTTCAAGTTACTCAGAATCCAATGTGACTGAAAACAATGAAATATATACTAAAGAATACGATAGTGAACTAGGTCAGTTTTATTTATTAAATAATGAAACAAATGAAAAAATCTATCAAGCTTTTGAATCAGATATTAATGGTAATCCAATAAAAATTTCTTTAGATGATTACAAAACACTATTAGAATCAACGGAAACCGTCAATACTAACTCATCTTCTAATATAAACATCGGTCCCCCTTTGCTTAAATCACCACTTTATACTACTGTTTATCGTTATGGAGGACAAGTTGGAAGTTCAGTTGTTAACGGGGCAGCTAAAAAAGTTACTCAAGATTTCAAAGGCCCAGCAAAACTAACTTATGGAGAGTCTGTAACAATTTCAAACTCATTTTCTGGTACGTATGCAGCTCAAGTAGAGGGAGCAATTAAATCGACTGCAACTTTTGGTTGGAATACATCATTAACAATCATATCTCAATTCTCAGTTACTTATGATATCCCAAAGTGTAAAACCGGATATATTAAGTTTACTCCATATCTGAACAAAACATGGGGCAAAGTTTATATTGATACTCGTAATACAGCAAATGTTACAATATCTACTCAAGATGGTGGAACTGCAACCGGTTATTCTCCTAAGAAGACTTCGAACGGAAAAGCTGACGGAGTATTTGCCATAGTGATAAAGTAGAAGAAGTGATTATTAATGAAAAAGTCAAAAAAATTCTCACTTATATTTCTTATTTTTATATTAGTAAGCTGTAATAATAGTATTTCAAACAAAAATAAAAATACAATAATAAACAAAGAACATAAAAATGGCGAATTAACAGATGATACAATTTATAATTATTTAAGACAGACCTTATTTACTAATAAAAATTATAATAATGTGATAGATTCATTTTATCTTTATGGTATGGATTCTAAAAATATATACGTTTTTTATCATTATGTTTTACTAGATAAGCAAAATAAAGTGATTGAAGAAAAATATTTTCCAGTCGTCATAAAAGTAACTGGTAATAAAAAAATTACTGCACAAATATCACCTAAAAATGGTGAAGATACTAAATATTTTTTAAGAAAGAATTTCCCTGAAAGTTTATGGGACGATGCAGAAAATATAAAAGATGAACTTATTTTTACTCACTCACAAATTCACGAATAGATTGAATAAAAAATTCTCTGTAAGATTAGTAGCGATTCAATATCACCCGATTACAAGGATTAAATAAAAAAAATAAACCCTGTCACCTAATAAAATGTACCCTATAGAATAGACACTTAAAAAAGTCTACTCTATAGGGTACTTTTGTTTATAATTAGAAAAAACGGGATTGGGGAAATTTTAGATGAGTAATAAAATATTTACTGATAAAGAAATTAATCTACTTTCCAAAAATCAATATGTAAAGTCAGTTAGTTCAAAAGGAATCACATACACTGATGAGTTTAACCGTATTTTTATTTCGGAAAACGTAAAAGGAAAATTAGCGAGAGAAATATTTGAAGAATCCGGATTTGATATTAAAGTGATTGGAATGAATCTCGTTCAATCTGCTAGTAAAAGATGGCGTACTGCATTTAAAGAGAACAGTGAACTGGGGCTTCGTGACACGCGATCGATTAATTTAGGAAGAAATCTAGAAAGAGAACTAACTTTGGAGGAAAAGAACGCTCGTTTAGAAGCAGAAATTAATCTACTTAAAGCTGAGAATGAACTATTAAAAAAGATTCGTTTCTTAGAAGGAAGGATGAAGTAGTCGTTATTTCTCCTAGCCAAAAATATATTCTAATACATTCCATAATTGAAAAGTTTGAATTAAAACATATGCTAACTTACCTTTGTAAGATAGCTGGCGTATCAAGAAGTGGTTATTATCATTACTTTTCTATTAAGTCACAAGAGCAAAGAAAGCTACAAGATGAAAAGAATGAGATTTTAAAAGAAAATATCTTAAAAGCATATCGCTTTAAGCGTTATAAAAAGGGGCACGTCAAAACAAGACTACATTGGCGGTCAATTTAAGATTGTCTACAATTTGAAAGGTATACGAAGAATCATGAAAAAATACGGTATAGTTTGCCCAATTAGAAAGGCAAATCCCTACAGACGAATGATGAAGGCTACTAAAGAACATAGGGTTGTGCCGAACCGATTGAATCGTCTATTTAAACAAGGCGTACCTGGAAAAGTACTTCTAACAGATATAACCTATCTTCATTATGGTAAGGGAAAAAAGGCCTATTTATCAACAATCCTAGATAGTTCAACAAATGAAATATTGGCTTATAATGTTTCAGACCGAATGGCAATAGAGCTAGCTACAGATACACTTCGAAAGTTAAATAAGAATCGTAATTTTAGGAAAGTAAAGGGTACACTTATACATTCAGATCAAGGAACACATTATACACACCCAGACTTCCAAAAACAAGTGAAGAAGCTAGGTTTAATTCAATCAATGTCTAGACGTGGAAACTGTTGGGATAACGCTCCACAGCAATCATTCTTTGGTCATTTTAAAGATGAAGTTTCTATTAAGTCATTTCAAAGTTTAGAAGAGCTAATAAAAGAAATCAACTATTACATGAAGTATTACAACCACTATAGATGTCAATGAAAATTAAAGAAGATGCCCCTGTTCAATACAGAAATCATCTCTTTAAAATTGCATAGACTTTTTTTTCAATGTCCTTTACAAAGGGTACATTTTAGATTAAAAACACTACTTCACTTTAGATTAAGATTCTTGAGAAAGACTTTTATAATTACAGTTAAATTTTACCATAAATAGATACTCTAAATTAGATAAGCAGTTAAATTTATTAGAACAAAAAGAGAAGTAGCAATTAGTAGTTAAATAATTTACTAGCTTGCAATTAGAAAATAAATTCACTAATTGTTCATATAAGTATATCATTCTACTTTTTACTTTCCTCCGAAATAATTATTGAAATACAAAATTTTAACTAAATTGGAGGACGATATGAATACTAAACGCGGGTTAGTTTTAATTTTATCAACGTTTTTACTAATTGGAGGAACATTACCAGGTTTTGTAAGCGCAAAAGAAATTAATTCACCAGTATATCTTAATGAAGAAAATACCTTTGAATTAGACACTGCTATAATTGGTGGAATGCCTCTACAGGAAGTTGAAGACTTACAACAAAATGTAGACTTAATGAACGAAATTGTTAAAAATAACGATAACGCAATAATAGGAAATGACAGTGTAACAGTTGAGATATCTGATGCTGAACTAACTCAAAAGGCAAACGAAGAAGGTTATAAAGTTCCTTTAGCACGAACTATTGGTAAAACAAAAGTTGTTTTCCACTCATGGGGAGTAGAAGTTTGGTTAAGTTCAACGGCTATAAAAACTTTAGGTGCAGTAGGTTATGCTGGATTTGCATGGATGCTTGGGATAGTGATCCCAGCCGGAGGTGGTGCATTATTAGCAGGACTTTTAGCCCCTCTTAACGCTAACTACATTTTAGCAAAATCTAAGCCATTATATATAAAAGTTTGGTATACAGGTAAAAAGACAGTAACAAATCAATAAAAATCTAAAATGAGGTTTTTTATGTTAAAACAAACTTTAAAACTATTCTTTAGTCCCTACTGGAAAGTTAGTAGGAAAAATCGATTTATCAGAAGTCTTTTCATGATACCAGGTAGCATAATAACAGCATTGTTAATTTGGAAATTTCCTATTCCAGCCTATGATGGAATGTATACATCTAACTATAACCTCAATCATGCAAGTGTCGATTACAAAAGTACAAAACATTTTAGACATACATGCGATACTTTTAATTGAATCTTGTGCAAGTATAGAATTTGTTTCACAACGTTTAGACAATAGAAAAATGGACATTATTCTAGAAACATATTCAGATATTACAGAAAAACTTGAAGAAGACGAACTTAAAAAGTTCGTCTCCACTATAATCTCTATTAACCAATTGAACCTTCCA
>NZ_NTZO01000229.1 GCF_002559405.1 Bacillus sp. AFS001701
CAAAAAAAGTCTGCAATAAATCCTCAAATAGCCTTTACTTAGAGTAACCTAACAGTTGTTTATTAATATGTTTTTAGGTTGATTAATATCGAACATTAAAAAACTAAACTAATCAATTGAATTTGTTTTTAACAAAATTAGCTCATAATTTTTTAACTTCTGAAAAACTATTGGAATCATGAAATTACTCAAACATATTAACATTTAAAACCATTAAAAAATCATCCAAATAAATGATAATTTCATCACTAATAAATGTTCATTTAATGTCCGTTTTCCCTATTGACCACATTATATCAACACTCTGATCATGCTTTTCCCAAATGAGGCAAGCCTTTAAAATTCCAATCTACATTTCTATTATTCATTATTCATTTTGCCACATGTTTTGTCACTAGCAAAGCCAATGCAGCAGCCAATAACCCAGCGGTCAGTTTACCGACTATTAGTGGAATGACAAAATTCTTCTCCACACCTGCTACAAATCCTAAGTGACTGCCAAAAACAAATGCTCCGCTTACGGCAAATGCGGTATTTATGACTTTTCCACGGTCATCCATCTCATGCATTGTTGCAAACATTGGAATGTGATGGGCGAACGAGGCAATGAATCCACCTAATGCTTGTTGATTCATACCTAGCTTATTTCCGAGTAATGCAAAAGGCTTCTGTAATACTTTTACTAGCACAAAAACAAACGGAAACGCACCGGCAAGTATGATCGTTATTTTTCCAACTGTTACAAAACCTTCCGAAATCGGCATCATACCTGGAATTATAACGATACCTGTTAAAGTCTTAATTATGATTGAGACAAGACCAATGATAATAACGATTTCAATTCCTTTCCCAAACCATTTAAAACCACAAATCATCACTGATTGAGCAAAAAGCATTCCAATGCCAATCAATACAGAAATTAGAATAGAAGGAACTAAATTTTTCAGCATCCATATAAAACCAAATCCTGCAACAAATCCTCCCGCTAAACATCCAAATGGAATAGTCATTAGCCCAATTAAAATACCTTTAGCAAAAAAGGGATGATCATTTTTATGAACGATGCTTAAAGCAACCGGAATGGTAAATACAATAGTTGGCCCCATCATGGTTCCTAAAAATACCCAAGAAAAAAAAGCAGCATCACTCGATTGAGCCATTTCATTTGCTAATGAGTATCCACCCATATCAAGAGCTAAAAACGCGGATGAAAACATCGATGGATCTGCTCCAAGAAATTGGTAGACAGGGGATACAAACGGTGTTAACCATTTTGCTAATACGGGTGATAGTGAGATCATGCCAACCATTGAAAGAGCAAGTGGTCCCATGGATTGGAAGGCTTCCTTAAATTTTTCTCCGAGTCCATACCGATTACCAATCAGATAATCGATTGCCCCTAGGACCATAAATCCCGTCATGATATATAAGATAATTTCATTCATATCGAATACTCCCCCATTCAAAAGACCAGGTCATCCTTTAAAAAATGCATTAAATGACCTGTTTAATATTTTTTATATATTTAATTGTTTCTGAGAATAGAACATGTTCATATCCATTCACTTTTACTAGAATATCACCTTCAATCCGGCAGCTATCCCATCTTGGAATACCACTTTTTCACCTGATTGAATTCCTTAATCATTTAGATCATCTTGCAAGGAGTCATCATACCCAGTCGATAACAATGTAGATTGTATCAACTTTGGTGGTAAAGCTCCTATAGATATTGTTCCTTCTACAGACAGTAATACTAATCGTTCAATAACATTTCTCATCTCTCTCACATTTCCAGGCCAATCGTATTGTAATAAGGCGGAAGTTACCTGAGGGTCAACAATTTTAATTGTTCGATGATATTGTAATGAAAACTCATAGATAAATTGATGAAGGAGCTCCATTACGTCTTCTTTTCGTTCTTTCAATGGGGGAATCGTAATAGATAAAATGTTAAGACGATAATAAAGGTCTTCTCGAAAAGTATTAGCTTCAACCATTGCTTCTAAATCCTTATTTGTAGCAGCAATGATTCTGCACTCCGCTGTTAGCTGTACCACCAACGCGGTAATACGTTTTATCTTGCAAAACTCTAAGTAATTTCACTTGCATATCCAACGGTAAATCACCAATTTCATCCATAAAAAGTGTTCCTCCGTGCGCCAACTCTAGTTTTCCTTTTTTACCTTTTACATCTGCACCAGAAAATGCTCCTTTTTCATAGCCAAAAAATTCACTCTCAAACAATGACGGTGTAATCGCACCACAGTTTAAGCAATAAATGGAGAAGATGTTCCACGATAAAAATGTATAGCTTTTGCAAAGACTTCTTTCCCAACCCCTGTTTCACCAAGTAATAAAATATTCGCACTCGTTTCAGACATTTTCCTTGATAACGAAACTGTTTCTTTCATCAATTGACTCGAACCTTTAATTTGTTGAAAAGAATCGTGTGACAATTCCAGTCTTGAAACCTCGTTCTGCAATTGAAGAATTTTGGAGGAAGCATTCATAAGTTCTTGAGTCATTATCACTTGACTCGTAATGTCAGTTTCAGTCGCAACTGCACCCACAATTCGATCATTGTTGAAGATTGGGCTGCTATTAATCAAGACAAAGAGATCCTCACGTGGTTTATGATGCTTATCACGAAAGGATTGACCTGTCTCCATTGTAACTTTATAGGAAGAAGATGTTTCATAATAATACCACCACCTATTTGTATCTTTTTTCATAGACTCTATCATTACGTCGAGTTCATATCATGATTAGGATCTTGTGAATTCTAACACACCATTTTACATCCCTGCTAATTACATAAGTAAATAACTATAATTAAACAACTTAGATTCTTCAATTAAAAGATACTTTGGTGTTTTACTTCATAGGATTTCTGAAATTTTTTGTTTTTTGTAAGCTAATGGTGTCAAGTTCATCAACTTTCGGAATTTATCAATAAAGTAGCTAGTGCTATTAAATCCAACTTGATAGGCAACATCAGTGACATTCGACTCACGTTGTTGTAGTAATATTAAACTTTTTTGTATTCGATAATCGGTTACATAGTTTAATGGAGTTGTTTTTAAAATACGATTGAAATATCGACAACACTCAGATCGACTTAATTGACCCGCTCTTGCAATGTCTTCTAATAGTATTTTCTCGTAATAATGTAAGTGGATCCAATTTAACATTTGCTTCATTCGGTTACTTTTAACAACTACCGACTGTTCATACTCTAATTCAATCCCATTCATAATTAAATTCTTCCAAATTAATGTGAGATGTAAGCTGACGTCGATTTCATAGAATGGTGAATTTTGTTTGATCATCTCATTGATTTTCAAAATATAGCTTAAAATGCTATTAGCCCATAGCTCCTTTGGATCTAAGAATAAAAAGGGTATATTAGTCGCCTGATAATATGGCTTTACAAAGGTTGTATAAAGTTCTTGAGACAAAACGAAACTTGGAGAAACATTTAAACAAATATAGGCACATTCAGAATCGTTCCGATCTTTTGCCATATGCAGACAGCCACTATTTATAAAAAGCCCTTCCCCTTCTTGAACAAAAATATTTTCTTCATTTATTTGAAAAATTGCTTCTCCTTTAACAATGTGAACAAACTGAAATTCATCATGCCAATGAAGTGGTATATAACTATTTATGTTTTGCTTAATCGTTGTTTCGTAACATGCAATTGGCAAAACAACAGTTTGATGTTTAGTTAATTCTTTTAAACTTTCGTCAACCATAAAATTTTTAATTTGCATATCCCCATAACCACCTCAATATCCTTACATTTTTCCATTCGATTTGAGTATTAATTTACTGTTTTCCCACTTATCATTTAACATATTATAACACTATTTTTATATTTGAAGGTGGCGACTAAAATCATGTATAGACGAAAGGGAATATTTCTTGTTATCACAGGGGCAGTATTTTGGGGGATTGGTGGTACTGTCGCAAAAAAACTTTTTCAACAGTATCAAATCGATGTAGATTGGCTGGTTACGGTCCGTTTGCTTATAGCTGGATTATTACTCTTAGCCATTCAATATTTTAAAAAAGAGCGTTCTCAGATCCTAGGGGTTTGGAAAAATGGAAGGATCGCAATTCAACTAATTATCTTCGGGGTATTGGGGATGCTAGCGGTTCAATACACATATATGGCCTCAATTGAACATGGAAACGCTGCTGTTGCAACATTATTACAGTATTTAGCCCCTGTAATGATTATCCTATATTTAATTATCCGTAAACAAAACGCTCTAACACGAAAAGATTTATTAACTGTTTCTCTAGCATTAATTGGAAGTTTTTTCTTATTAACTAACGGCTCAATCTCGCAATTATCTGTGCCAGCACTTGCAATCGCTTGGGGTGTATTATCTGGAGTATCTTTAGCATTTTATACTTTATTTGCTGTACCATTACTTAAGCAGTACGACTCACTTGTCATTGTCGGATGGGCTATGATAATCGGTGGCTTCGTATTGAGTTTTATCCATCCTCCTTGGCAAATGAACTATAAAAACTTAACGCTAGTAGCGATTTTATACTTAGGCTTCATTATCATATTCGGTACAATGATCGCATTTTGGTTCTATATAGAAAGCTTACAAAGTCTTCCACCTAAAGAATCAAGTCTGCTAGGAAGTGTTGAACCATTAGCTGCTGTCTTAACTACAATCTTTTGGTTAAAAGAACCTTTTGGTTTTTTCCAATGGCTTGGTACAGCCTGTATCATTGGAATGATATTATTATTGGCTTTGAATAAAGAGTCTTCTTCAAAAACTAGCCAACCTCCCAATAATAAAGAACCGCTTAGAGTTAGTTGAATTGCTTTTTGAAATGTGAAATAGGAGCTGATTAATTAATCAGCTCCTAATTTTTGAATGAAAGTATTGCGTTAATTGCTTAAGGATGAATATGATATCCATTAACGCATGCGCATGTTATGTATCTATATTTATTCATAAATATCTTTGTTGAAATGGAAATAATACAGTGTATTTTTCCTTGCCTTTGTTTTGTAGCTTACACGCCTTTTTCACGGTCAACGATTTCTTAAGTTATTGATATCGGTTTCCTAAATATCTTTTCCTGTACGTTTTACCTTGATCAGGAATATCCATGAAACCTTGTGCACCCCAAATTACATGCTCTGTTAATTTATCAATACTACCAGTAAGCTCAACTTTTTCTTCCATTTCAATATCTTCATCTTTAGGAATTTCCATATCCATCCTTGAATCATCCCTTCCATTTTACTGTGCAACTCTAACCGAATTCGTACTCATGCTAAAATTATTTCGGCTTTATAGTTTTCTTCCACTGAACTTTCTTATACCAAAAAACATGTCCATAGTTGAAGATTCTTGATACACCCCCAAAGAAAACAACAATGAAAATTAGTATTCTCTTTAAGTATTTCTTTAGTAATTTTGGGGATAATTTATAAGTCTAAAGAATTTTACTAGGAGGAAATATGATTGATTTACTACAATAGGTTTGGTACAAAAAGAGACTTAACAGTAAGTGAAGGCGATCGTGTAGAAATTATTAAAAGAAGTGACATTTATTGTATTAATGAGGAAGAACCTATTTATCATTCTGGGACGATAACGAAAATTGATTATGAAGATTTAAATAGATCTCCAGAAAAAGAAGCTGTTGGTATTTGGGTAAAATTTGATAAAGATAACGTATTTAATGAAGGCGAAGAAGAACTTGTTGCATTAGCTGAGATAGAAGAATTGTTTAAGAAAATATATGACATAGTTGGTTATGCTATGGTAAATGAAGGTGTTACGTTGAGCATTACAGGAGAAGGTATTGGAAAAATCATTAACTTTGATTACCAAGATGGAAGTTTATTTCCTGTTTCAATCCAAGATGGTAATGGAGTAGAAAAAGGAACTATTACTCAGGCTGATGAAGAATTAATTCAAGAACTCAAGCGTTATGGTACACCTCAAAAATACTTTCATTATGTGCTTTCTCAATCTAAATAAGTTCTCCTTACTGGCAACATTAATAATCTTCAATTGTGGTTATTAAGGGCAAATTTACAAAACTATAAAAAATATACATTATTTAACATTTCCAAGGGATAACATAAGGTTTTGAATTCAAAAAAGGCTCATTCGTAATTAGCCTTTTTTTCTATTCAATAGAACTCAATGCGTTAGTTGCATTACAAATCAAAAGTTGGCATTATATCAATACCAACCGAAACCAAGTATGCCATTATCCAATTTCTGTTTCTTATTGAACGAAACAGCAAGTATGTCCCACAAAATAGCAACAATCTACATAAACGAACAAAAAAAGGAAGTGAATTAAATTCACTTCCTTTTCACATCATAACCAGATTAATGTTAAGAATGTTAATAGTGTAATTACAGCAACTGTAACTCCTGAATATAGGAAGAAAGCTGGTGTGCTGTGACCTTTATTTTTCATATGCATGAAGTAATAAAGTTGGAACACTAGTTGAATTACAGCAAGTAATAAAATAAATGGTACTGTAAAGTATGGATCCATTTTATCTCTGTATAATACTGCTGCGAAAGATGCAAGTGTTAAAATGATCATTAATGCAAATGAAATTAATTGTTGTTTCATTTCTTCTGCATGTTTACGTCTGTGATACTTTATTTCAACTTGATTTCTTTGATGAGAGTTTGTATTTGTACCCATTTTCTTATCCCACCATTCCCATTAAGTATACTACTGTAAAGATGAAGATCCATACTACGTCGATGAAATGCCAGTATAAACTTGCAATATAAAACTTCGGAGCGTTGTATAAATTTAAACCTCTTCCACCATTTCGAAGCATTAAAGTAGTGATCCATAGTAAACCAACAAATACGTGGGCACCATGAGTACCTACTAATGTATAGAACGAAGAACCAAATGCACTACTTTTAATTGTAAAATGATATTCGTGCATATAGTGTCTAAATTCGTAAATTTCTAATAATAAAAATCCTAGACCTAATAAAACTGTAATTCCTAACCATAACATCATCTTTTTGTGTTCAAAGTTTTTCATGTGGTACATTGCATAAACACTTGTAAGAGAAGATGTTAAAAGTAACATTGTAGCAATGAATACTAATTTTGGTTCGAACATTTCTGCAGCACTTGCTCCACCAGCAGTAGAGTTTCTTAATGCTAAGAAAGTACCAAATAATGATGCGAATAATACAGTTTCTCCACCAAGAAATAGCCAGAATGCTAAGAACTTATTTTTACCTTCTTCTGTCGCTTTTTCAGGGTTATGAGGAAACGTTTCAGCTGTAAATTTTTGATTCATTTCCATTATGCCTCAACCCCCTCATCAGCTATATCTTCTTTATGGATATGGAATCCATGATCATCAATCCAAGAACGTAAGAACATTGAACCGAATGTAATAAATAAGCCAAGAATTAATACACCAACTGCAGTGTGGTTCTTAAGTTGGTCATTATACATTGCCCCAAATGCTGCAATAAATAAGCCCACTGACATAACAAATGGTAAAATAGATGAGTTTGGCATATGAATATCACCTAGTGGTTCAGCAGGTGTCATTTTGCCGTCTCCTTCCATTTTTTCTACCCATAGAGCGTCTAATCCACGTACATATGGAATTTGAGCAAAGTTATATTCTGGTGCAGGAGAAGGAATTGACCACTCAAGTGTACGACCTACACCCCATGCATCTCCAGCAGCTTTCTTACCTTTGATTGCTGTATAAACTACATTGATTAACATAACGATTGTAGCTAGACCCATGAACATTGCTCCGATTGAGCTGATCATGTTTCCAGTATCTAAGCCTTGTCCAGGTAAATATGTAAAGTAACGACGAGGCATACCCATTAAACCTAAGAAATGTTGAATAAAGAATGTTAAATGGAAACCTATAAAGAATAAAAAGAATGTAATTTTACCTAATGTTTCATTTAAGATTTTACCAAACATTTTTGGCCACCAGTAATGTGCACCGGCAAATAGACCAAATACTACCCCACCTACGATTACGTAGTGGAAGTGAGCTACTACGAAATAACTATCATGGAATTGATAGTCAGCAGGAGCTGCAGCGTTCATAATACCAGTAACTCCACCTAGAACGAATGATGGAATAAAAGCAACTGACCAAAGCATTGGTGTTGTAAAACGAATTTGTCCGCCCCACATTGTTAATAACCAGTTAAAGATTTTAACCCCTGTAGGAACTGCAATTGCCATTGTTGCAACTGCGAAAATTGCATTTGCTACTGCACCAAGACCGTCTGTAAACATATGGTGAGCCCATACCATGAAACCTAAGAAACCAATTAAAACTGTTGCGAATACCATTGAAGAGTAACCGAATAAACGTTTCTTAGAGAATGCTGGAATGATATCAGAGAAGATACCAAATGCTGGTAATACAAGAATGTAAACCTCCGGATGTCCGAAAATCCAGAATAAATGTTCAAAGATCATTGAGTTTCCACCTAAAGATGCATCAAAGAATGCAGTTCCAAATAGGCGGTCAAACATTAATAACGCTAACCCGATTGTTAATGCCGGGAAAGCAAATAAAATAAGTGCTGATGTTACAAATACTGTCCAAGTAAATAGTGGCATACGCATGTATGTTAACCCAGGAGCACGCATGTTAATAATCGTTGCTAGGAAGTTAATACCACCTGCTAATGTACCAATACCTGAAATTTGTAGACCTAATAAGTAGAAGTCTACACCATGTGATTTACTGTGTAGAGCTAGTGTCGCATATGAAGTCCAACCTGCGTCAGGCGCTCCACCTAAGAACCAACTTAGATTTAAGAAAACTCCACCAACGAAGAATAACCAGAAACCTAAAGAATTTAAAAACGGGAAAGCTACGTCACGAGCACCAATTTGTAAAGGTACTACCGCGTTAAAAAATGCAAAGATCATCGGCATCGCCGCTAAGAAAATCATTGTTGTACCATGCATTGTTAATACTTGGTTATAAGCATCACCAACTAAAAATGTGTTGTCTGGCTTAATTAATTGTATACGAATAAATAACGCTTCCATCCCACCAACTAAGAAAAAGAATCCGCCTGCAATTAAATACAGGATGGCAATTTTCTTATGGTCGACTGTCGTTAAGTAGTCCCACAATAGTGGTTTCTTTTTCGCTACAGAACTCACAGTATTACCCCCTTTGCTTCATATCCATTAATTTATTTTGCAATTTTTAAGCTAGTTAAGTATGCAGTTAATGCATCAATCTGATCAGCTGATAAGTCACCATATTTACCTGTCATAAGGTTTCCTGGCTTCATAGCTTCCGGATTAGTTAACCATTTCTTGATGTTTGCTTCATTATTTTTAGCAATACCAGCAACCATATCACGATCACCGAAGTTAGCTAAGTTTGGAGCAAGTCGTGCAGCAGGTGGTCTTGTATCATTTGCGTCTGCAGCATGACAACCAATACAGCTTTGTTTGAAGATTTTTTCACCTTCTTGTGCATCTGCTGTTACAGCTTGACCTTTCTGATTCTTCATATCAGCTAACCACTTATCGTAGTCGGCTTGACTTACAACTTTAACTTTAAATTGCATTAATGAATGTGAAGGACCACAAAACTCTGCACAGAATCCATTATATGTACCTTCTTTATCCGCTGAAAGCCACATTTTGTTTTCGCCTTCAACGTTTGTATCAATTTTACCTGCTAATGATGGTACCCAGAATGAGTGTTTAATATCTTGACCTTTTAGGTTTAAGATAACTTTTTTACCTACTGGGATATACATGTCTTGAGAAGTAATGAATTTTTGTTTTGGATACTCAAATTCCCACCAGAAAAGATGAGCATTTACATTAATAACAATTGCATCTTTTTTCTTCTCATCTTTTGATATTTGCTTCTCATCTGAAAGCTTAAACGTTTGTGATACTGTTGGTACTGCTAAAATAATAAGTAAAATAACAGGAATAATTGTCCAAAGAAGCTCTAAGAAATGATTACCTTCTACTTGCTTTGGAATAATATTCTCTTGTCCTTTACGGTGACGATATTTCACGATTACGTAAAGGAAAAGAACTGTTACTACAGCAACAACGAATACCATGATCAACGTACTTAGCTTCATAAGATCGTATTGCATTTTTGCTACTTCACCTTGAGGATTCAGTGTAGATTGATTTGCATGTCCACATGCACTCAAAATAACTGCTATCAAGGAAATTAGCGAGACTAATCGCCAATGTTTCATAAGTATACTTCCCCCTCTTTCAATTTAAAGTGTTTCATTCTTATTTAAAAATAAGATTAAACAAACAATAAAAAAATCCCCCGTAATACCCCTAATTAAAACGAAATTGTAAACACAATCATTGACATAAATAGAAGAGTTAAATAGTTAATGGAGTATATAAACATTAGTTTAGAGAACTTTTGATCATCCTTTTGTTTATAACAATATAATCCTAAAATAACCCATCCAATATTCAATATTGTTGCAAAAATAATAAATGGTAAACCTAGAGCTTGCATGTAAAATGGCAGTGGTAATAAACATAATACCCAAATCATCACTTGACGTTTCGTCATTTCAAATCCGTAAACCACTGGTAGCATTGGAATTCCCGCTCTTTTGTATTCTTCAGAACGTCTCATCGCAAGTGCTAAGAAATGAGGTGGTTGCCATATAAACATGATTAAAAACAGCATCCAAGCAATTGGATGCAAATTCGCATCGATTGCTGCCCATCCAATTAATGGGGGTGCTGCACCAGATATACTACCTACTACTGTGTTTAACGTGTAATTACGTTTCGTCCAAAGAGTGTATAGTACGATATATGTAAATGCACCAATAAATGCATATACAACAGCCATTAAGGTTGTGAAAGCCATAAATGTAAAGCCCACAATTAATAAAAGAATACCAATCGAAATTGTAACGCTTGGTTTAATATTACCGGTTACAGTTGGTCTGTTTTTCGTTCTCTCCATATACGGATCAATATCACGATCAATATAGTTATTGATTACACATGATCCTGCAATAATAAGTGATGAACCAATTACAGTAATAATTGCTTTTGGTAAAGAATCTAATATATCTAATCCATTTATTTGGATTGCTAACCAGATACCTGTAAAAGTTGTCAGTATATTAGAGTTTACAATCCCTATTTTCATTAAAGAAAGTAAATCTTTCTTTAGTGAACTAGAAGGATGATTAGTTTCTTCGTTATTAGAAACATTATTAGCTAATTGTTCCAAGTCAATCCTCCTCTTTTTTTTACAAAACTTCATTTTTCATACCCATTTTTTAATGGTTCATAATGAGTTTTTAATTTAGACATACTTCTATTAAACTAAATTGAATGAAATTTTTGTGATAAATATATGAACAAATTGTGTACGTTTCAAAAAAATTTTAACGTAAACAGTCTATCTTTTCAATACTAAATACTATTTAATTATAAAATTAATTATTTCTATATTTTTAAAATGAATACATTCAAAGTTAAGAAAAAACAAATATTATGTCTAAATATGAAGGTTACCTTTGAATTTTGTGTCGTAATCTTATATGATATAGAAGTATTATTTACAGAATAATTTTTTTAATAATTAAATTTTAAAATTATTATTATTT
>NZ_NTZO01000230.1 GCF_002559405.1 Bacillus sp. AFS001701
TGAAATTTTATTTCAAAAATAGTTATAATATGTATGAAATTAAATTTAGTTTAGTTTTAAAAAATTACTTGAGGTGAAGCAAACATGCTTGAGAATTTAACAACCGAAACAAGAAATGAAAAAACAATGAATTTAGATGAAATGTCTATAGAAGAATTTTTAACTGTAATGAACGAAGAGGATGCAAAGGTTGCCGCTGCCGTCCGAAATGAGATTCCTAATATTTCTAAAGCTGTTGAAAAAATTGTAACTGCTTTCAAAAGTGGGGGTCGCTTGATTTATATAGGTGCAGGCACAAGTGGCCGCATAGGACTTTTAGACGCTGTTGAATGTCCTCCTACATTTGGAACAAGTCCAGAAGAGGTAGTAGGGCTAATAGCAGGTGGAGAAAAAGCTTTTATAAAAGCAGTTGAAGGCGCTGAGGATAGCGAAGAACTTGCAACCCACGATTTAAAGGAAATTAAGTTAAGTAAAAATGATATTGTAGTTGGAATTGCAGCAAGTGGTCGTACGCCTTACGTTATTGGTGGTTTAAAATATGCCAAAGAAATTGGTGCTTCTACTGTAGCGGTTAGTTGTAACAAAGGCTCAAAGATAGGTCAAGAGGCAGAAATAGAAATCGAAGTTATTAATGGACCTGAAGTATTAACTGGTTCAACTAGATTAAAGGCAGGTACTTCTCAAAAGTTAGTATGCAATATGTTATCTACAGCATCAATGGTTGGTATTGGAAAAGTATACGGAAACCTAATGGTTGATGTTCAATCAACAAATGAAAAACTAGTTGAGCGTTCAAAGCGTATTGTAATGGAAGCAACTTCTTGTACGTATGAAATTGCAGAAGAATATTTAACGAAGTCGAATCAAAGTCCAAAAGTAGCAATCGTTATGATTCTTACTGGATTTAGTTATGAGCAAGCAATTGAGCAATTGAAAAAATCAGAAGGATTTGTTCGAAAAGCAATACAAAAATAAAAATTATAGGGGGAGTAGAAGATGGATAAATATCAAAGATTAGCTTCTGAAATCGCTGATGCAATCGGCGGTACTGATAATGTAGTTTCATTTACAAACTGTATGACAAGACTTCGTGTTAATGTTGCTGATCGTAATTTAATCAATGAAGATCAAGTTAAAAAAATTAACGGGGTTTTGGGAACTGTTGATGATGAGACTTACCAAATCATTTTAGGTCCTGGTACAGTAACTAAAGTTGCAGAACAATTTGGTCATCTGAAAAACAGCTCATCAGGAAAACAAGGAACTTCATCAGCGGCTTTAAAAGAAAAGGGCTCAGATCTTAAAGCTGAATTAAAAAAGAAAAATAACACACCTTTTAAAAATTTCTTACGAAAAGTCGGTAATATCTTTATTCCGTTAATTCCAGCATTCGTTGGTGCAGGTCTAATTGCTGGTATTGCTTCGATTTTATCAAACAATATTACTGCTCAAAACCTAGATGCAGCAACTTGGTCACAATATGTTACAGTTTTAAATGTAATTAAAAACGCAATTTTTGCTTATTTAGCGATTTATGTTGGTATCAACGCAGCGAAGGAATTCGGGGCGACACCATCCCTTGGTGGAGTAATTGGTGGGGTAACACTTTTAACAGGTATGCTTCCTGATCAACCAATTAAAAATATCTTTAATGGTGATCCATTAGCTCCAGGTCAAGGTGGTATTATTGGTGTACTACTTGCAGTCTATTTATTATCACTTTTAGAAAAACAATTACGTAAAGTCATTCCAGATTCTTTAGATATTATAATTACACCAATGATTGCTTTATTAGTAGTAGGTTTGCTTACAATTTTCTTCATCATGCCATTCGCAGGATTTATTTCTGATAACTTAATTGGTTCAATTAACTGGATTATTGCAAAAGGCGGTATTTTTGCAGGATTTATATTAGGTTTGGGATTCTTACCATTAGTAATGTTAGGTTTACATCAAGTATTAACACCAATTCATATCGAATTAATTAATACAACAGGTGCAACAGAATTATTACCAATTCTTGCAATGGCAGGTGCTGGACAAGTTGGAGCAGCATTAGCATTATGGTTACGTTGCAAAAAGAATAAATCATTATCAAATATGATTAAAGGTGCTCTTCCAGTAGGTATTTTAGGTATTGGTGAACCATTAATTTATGGTGTTACATTACCACTTGGTCGTCCATTTATCACTGCATGTATCGGTGGTGGTATTGGAGGTGCAGTAATTGGAATGTTTGGTAATGTTGGAGCAATTGCAATTGGTCCTTCAGGCTTAGCGTTAGTTCCACTTATTGCACACGGAATGTGGCTTAAATATGTGATCGGATTACTTGCTGGTTATGCTGGTGGTTTCGTCCTAACGTATTTATTCGGTACTCCAAAGGATGCAATGGCTGAACAAGAATAAATAACAAATAAAACCCGAATAATTAGACCTCTCAAGTCTACTATTCGGGTTTTTTATTTAATCTACATTAGAATCAATATACTGAACAATTCTTTCGCAAATTTCATGAGTGATTAAGGAATCATTTATTGAAGGGTCTGGGGTTTTATTCTGTTCTATACAGTTAAGAAAGTGATCAACAATTTGGTAAAACCCACGTTTATATAAGGTTGGTTCCCAATCACCATATTTTGTAATATTGATTTTTTATTATGATAATGGGTTGTTTCGACTAAACTACTCACTACATATTTATTTTGTGGTGTCATATATTCAATAATTTCTTCCGTAACACCATTGTTTCTGTTCATTATTCCAATAGCCGTGCATCCCTCACCTATAAGATGAATGACTAGGTGTTCGAGCATACTATCTTTTTTTAAGAAATTGACTTTTAAATCAACTACATTAGTGGCCATTAAATACCTAAGTGTATCCACCACATGAATAAAATCCTCTACGACAAATCTTCTAGTATATTCAGGAAAGTTAAATCTATTTTTTTGCATGATTATTAAGCTAGCCTTTCCATGCATAGTAAGCTCTTTTACTCTAGGGGTAAATCGTCTATTGAATCCAACCATCGCTATTTTTCCTTGTTCTTTGGCTAGATTTACAATTTGTTCAGTTTCTTTGAAATTCATTGAAATAGGTTTATCAATATAAACGTTAATACCATTTAATAATAACTTTTTCGTTATCATATAATGAGCTTCCGTAGCTGTAGTAACAAATGCTGCATCAATATTCTTTTCTAACAGTTCATCTACTGTATTAACCGTTTCATTGATTCGATATTTGTTTGATAAATGGTCTAGTGTCTCATTACTTCTTGTACATAGCACCAAATTGTATGTAATTTTACTTAAAAAATTTTGGATACTCAAATTAACTACATCGGTTAAATCAAATAGTTTTTTAAATTTTCAAAAAACTATTTATTCATTTAAGCTTTTCCATTATAATAAGGTCTAAAG
>NZ_NTZO01000231.1 GCF_002559405.1 Bacillus sp. AFS001701
TATATATATAGGGAGGCAGATTATAATGAAATTTTTTTATAAGATTATGATTTTATTGATTGTAATGTCTTCTATTCTTCCAGCAAATAAGCAGGTAAATGCAACTAGCAAAAAGGAATTTCTGCGAATTGAAGGATATAAGCCAAACCAAACTGTAACCAAAATTCCTAATCTAGCTAATATTTTCCAGGTTTCAACAAATCAGATCCTTGTAACTTTTGATTCACAAGTTGATCTAAATTTAGGAACAAAAGCATCATTTTATTGGATTCAAAGTCTATCTGATAAAATCCCTACCGGAATTGCATCACTAGGAAGCAAAAGTCAATTTAATGCAAGGAATGCTTTATCAAATAACCAAGTTACAATTACAAAGGTACAAGGTGATAACAATTCATTCTTGTTAACCTTTAAACAAGAAATACCTTCAAATAAGCGATTTAAACTAGCAGTTCGTCATTTGCACGCTCCTGGTGGAAAACCATTTGATGGTATAAATGGTATGAAAGTATTTACAGGTAAATAATTATTTTGTAATTTGTCTACACGATGTAATCCCCTATAACAGAGGGGATTTTTTTATGCTTTGTAAAGAATATTGCCAAACGATCGGTAGGAATTTTGTAGCTTACTCCGAAAAAAAAATTTAAAAAATAAATAAATTATAGAATTGACTTTTACGTTGCGTAAAGGTGTATTGTAAAGATGTCAGGAGGTAGTCGCAATGGAATATACAGTACAAAAGCTTGGACTTCTAGCAGGAATCAGCACAAGGACTTTAAGATATTATGATGAGATTGGAATTCTTAAGCCGGCAAGAATTAACTCATCAGGATATCGGATTTATGGTCAAGCGGAAGTAGAGCGCTTACAACAAATCTTATTTTATAGAGAACTAGGCATGAATTTAGAAAACATTAAAGAAATTATTACATCACCTGATTTTAATAGTGCCAAGGCGTTAACTGAGCATCGTGAGCAGCTTCTTGATAAAAGAAAGCAATTGGATTTATTAATTTCAAACGTTGAAAAGTCAATTGCTCTAACAGAGGGGAGAATTACAATGTCAAATAAAGAAAAATTTGAAGGCTTTAAGAAAGATATGATCGAAGAAAATGAAAAGAAATATGGAAAAGAAGCACGTGGAAAATATGGAGATGAAGCTGTTAATAAAGCAAATCAAAAAGTAATGAATATGACAGAAGAAGATCATAAAGAAGTAACGCGACTTGCTGAAGAATTAACAAAAACACTAGCTGAAGCATTTAAAACAGGTAATCCATCAAGTGAAATTGCCCAAAAAGTAGCTGATTTGCATAAACAATGGTTAACATTTTATTGGAGCAAATATAGTAAGGAAGCGCACGCGGGTTTAGCCCAAATGTATGTAGACGATGAACGTTTTAGAGCACATTACGATAAGGAACAACCGGGAACTGCTGAATTTTTAAGAGATGCAATTCATATTTACACACAACATAAAAAATAGGTCGGGAAAGGTGTACTTAGACTAGTTCGAAGTACACCTTCTCATAATTCGTAAAAGGTTCATGAGGAAGTAAAACAGCAAAATGAAGATGTTGTCAAACTCCTAAGACTCCTATAAGATATGTGGGAAAGCTAAGATCCTAATGTACTTGTCAAAACAACGCGATGGCTCAACTCCCATGTCCCATGGAAAACAACATTCTGTAGTGTAAATTAGGCTCAACCAAAAAGTGCACCTAGATTCAATCTAAGTACACTTTTTTTATATTTTTTTGGAAAAAAATAGTAAATGTATTCAACGAAATTTGGTATAATTATTTTTATGATTAATTAGTTTGATGTAAATTTTGTAGAGAAGTATTATAAATTTTTAAATAATGGAATGTTTATGTACAATATAGGTAAGAATTTGATTTAAATAATTCAATTTTTAAACTAAGGATGTACTAAAATGGACGAACAATTTATACCAAGGAAAGAGCGACATAAGAAGCGCTTTATTAGAAAGAGTCAAAATATTGAGCGTGAAAAAATAAAATTTAGTACTTATATATTAAGTATATTTT